>DAICYU010000490.1 GCA_027311485.1 Acetobacteraceae bacterium | reverse complement strand
CGCTCGGCCTTGCACTGCCCGGCAACGGCACGATCGTCGCCACCCATGCCGACCGCAAGGAACTGTTCCTGGAAGCCGGCCGCAGGATCGTCGAGATCACGCGCCGCCATTATGAAACCGATGACGCATCCGTCCTGCCGCGCGCCATCGCCAGCTTCGCCGCGTTCGAGAATGCGATGACCCTGGACATCGCCATGGGTGGCTCCACCAACACCGTGCTGCATCTGCTGGCCGCCGCGCATGAGGGGCAGGTGCCGTTCACCATGCGTGATATCGACCGCCTGTCGCGGCGCGTGCCGGTGCTGTGCAAAGTGGCGCCGTCGGTGCCGGATGTGCATGTGGAGGACGTGCATGCCGCCGGCGGCATCATGGGCATCCTGGGCGAACTGGACCGCGTCGGGCTGATCGACAACACGGTCGGATCGGTGCACGCCGAATCGCTGAAGGAAGCGCTGGAACGCTGGGATGTGATGCGCACCGCCGACGAAGCAGTGAAGACCTTCTATCGCGCCGCGCCCGGCGGCATCCCCACCATCGAAGCGTTCAGCCAGTCTCAGCGATGGGAGAAGCTGGACACGGATCGCCAAGGTGGCGTGATCCGCGACCGGGCGCATGCCTTTTCCGCCGATGGCGGCCTTGCGGTGCTGTATGGCAACCTCGCCGAGGACGGCTGCATCGTGAAGACGGCCGGCGTGGATGCCAGCATCCTGACGTTCAAAGGCCCGGCGCGCGTGTTCGAAAGCCAGGACGCCGCGGTAACCGGCATCCTGGGCGGCGCGGTGAAGCCGGGTGACGTGGTCGTCGTGCGCTATGAAGGGCCGCGCGGCGGACCGGGCATGCAGGAGATGCTGTATCCGACCAGCTACCTGAAGTCGAAGGGGCTGGGCAAGCAGTGCGCCCTGATCACCGACGGGCGCTTCTCCGGCGGTTCGTCCGGCCTGTCGATCGGCCATATCTCACCGGAAGCTGCCGAAGGCGGCCTGATCGGTCTGGTCGAGGACGGTGATGTCATCGAAATCGACATTCCCGGCCGCCGCATGAACCTTGCGGTCGCGGCCGAGGAAATTGCCCGTCGCCGCTCTGCCATGGAGGCAAAGGGAGACGCTGCCTGGGAACCCGCCGAACCTCGGCAACGCCAGGTGTCGACGGCGCTGCGTGCCTATGCCGCACTGGCAACCAGTGCAGCACGCGGCGCGGTGCGTGAGGTGGCCGTTAAGCGGCGCGGCTAAACCCGTCCGCGGGTGATGCAGACCCAGGCTGGCGGCGCATGGCACCGGCAGCCTGGCCTGGATCACCGGCCCGGCGGGAAAAGCCGCCTGCAACCGGTCAGACGAATGAGAGCATGATCGCCTGCGGCTGAAAGCCGGACGGTGCGGACCATGCGATCAAACAATGAATGCCGGATCATGAGCGGGCCTCCCCGATCACGATCCAGAACACTGCCCGCCGGATGAACGGCGTCATCGAAGTGCCTGAAATGAAATAAAAGACGGTGCGCTGCGCCGTTCTAAGAAGGCAGGCGATCAATCATCATCGCCACCCCCGTAATAGCCTGGAGGCGGTGCATAGTAGCCCGCGGGCGGCGGGTAATATGCCGGCGGCGGCGGGGGGTAGTAGGCTGGCGGCGGCGCGTACACGACGGGCGGGGGCGCATACGCCTGCGAGGCGATCACGCCGCCAAGCACCGCGGCGGCACCAAGACCCAGAATGGCCCCGGCAACGCCGCCGCCGTGCCAGCCACCGCCATGGTAATCGCCGCCACGGTAACCGCCGTGATAGCCGCCGCCATGATAGCCGCGGTTCCCATGCCAGTCCGCGTGGGCCATCGGGGCGCTGAGCAGGCCGGCTGCGATGGGCGCCGCAACCAGGAGCGCCTTGATACGTGACATCGGAATAACTCCTACATTCGTCTCTGTAGCGAATCTGGAACTACAGCATGACAGGATTGAGGCGAAAGCGCCGTCTGCGAGATGATTTCTTTTTCATCTCACCGTGCGTTGGCAGGTGCATCCAGCGGCCACAATGCGTGGCGCCAGCGCAACGCAATGGCAACGGTCAGGGCGAGGCCGACGAGGCAATACACCGATGTGGTGGTCACAAAGCCAAACCGCTCGATCAGCCAGCCGGCCGCCAGCAAGCCAATCGGCAGGCCATACACGGCGAGCATCCGCACGCCCATGACCCGGCCGCGGAACTTCGCCCCGGCGCTGTGCAGCAGCATCACCGCCATGGGCACCATCGACAGGCTTTGCATGAACCCGGCCAGCACCAGCGCGATACGTCCGCTGTCGATCCCCGGCATATGTACGAAGCCAAGCAGCATCGCGTACCAGGCGACGGTGTAGATCACCATCATCCGCGCCGGTCGGATCGACCGGCCGGCCAGACTGATCCCGATCGACCCGGCCAGAGCGCCGACTGCGAAGCTGGCGCTCAGGGTGCCCAGGCCCGTCTGATCCACGTGATAGACGTCTCGCGCGACATACGGCAGCAACCCCAGGGTCATCGGATACGCTGTCAGATTCACCAGGAACGCCAGCCACATCGCGGCCAGCGATTCCGGCGTATCCCACACATAGGACATCCCGTCCCGCAGGTCGCGCCAGAACGACACGCGCGCCATCGCGCCGCCGGCCGGATGGCGGGCGCCGACCCCCAGGGTAAGGCCGAAGCCGCCGACGTAGAACGCTGTCACGCATGCATAGGCCGGCGCCATGCCCAGCCATGCGAACAGGCCCGCACCGGCCAGAGCCCCGACAATGCGCGCCGAGTCGGTCGTGGTCCGCGCCACACCCATGGCCGCCATCAGCCGGTCGGGCGGCATCGTCTCGGCCACCAGGGCGTTGCGCATGGCCAGGTCCGACGGCTTGATCATGCCCGCGACGCCGGCGATCGCGAACACGGCCCAGGCCGGCAGCAGGTGCAGGCCGGCCAGCACGGTGATCAGGGTGGCCAGCACCGCATAGGCCGCACGCATGGCGCACAGCACGTTGCGATGGCCTAACCTGTCACCTGCCAGCCCGAACAGCGGCGCGATCAGCGTGCCAGCGTATTGCAGTGCGCCGTATAGCGTCAGCAGCAGCACCGATCCCGTTTCCGCCAGGATGTACCATCCCAGGATCAGGATCTCCATCTCGGTGGCCCAGGAGGTCAGCAGGTCAGCCGGCCATTGGAATCGGAAACTACGGACCGTGAATGGGGCGAGAACCTCCGATCGGCTGTTGCGGCCGGGGTGAGTCATCGCGACAGGCTCGTCTGTCTTCGCGGCGCCTGCGGCCCAGCTTCCTTGCGGCTTCGGGCGGCTGTCGACGCACCGGCGAGCCTGGGCGCCAGATTACCGGCAGCGGGGCAGGCCGCGGCCACGGGGGCAGCAGGCAGGAGGCACTTCGGCATGGCGTGGCGTATCCCCGATTTATCGTCCGGCGATGTTCGCCGATTGAGCCGGTGGAACCAAGAGGGGAGGGCATCCGGCGGCGAAACCGTGGGGTTCGTCCGGGTTCATTTCTTGCTGGCGGCACCGCCAGGGCGTCCGGTGCGCGATCACCGCCACAGGCAGACCGTTAGCGGTGATCGGCCGATCTGCATGGTATCGCTGTCCGACGCTCAAAGATGCGGAAAATGACCATCATCGTAACGACAGATGGCACGCCGAAGCTCGTTT
>DAICYU010000048.1 GCA_027311485.1 Acetobacteraceae bacterium | reverse complement strand
AGCGGCTGCCAGTGGGCAGAACCGCCGATGAGTTCGACCAGCTCGCCATCAGCGTGAACCGCATGCTGGACGAAATGCAACGCCTGCTCGCCGAGGTGCAGGGTGTCACCGATACCGTTGCCCACGACCTGCGGACCCCGCTGGCACGCATCCGATCGGTGCTGGAGCGTGGTCGCACCAAGGCCACCACCCAGGCCGAACTCGTCCAGGTGGCCGAACGTGCCATTGCCGGTCTGGACCAGGCGCAAAGCATCATCACCGCGCTGCTGCGAATCGGCGAATTCGAAAGCGGGCAACGTCGCGCCGCCTTCCAGGATGTGGATCTGAACGACGTGGCGATGACCGCCGCGGAACTCTATGCCCCGGTCGCTGAGGAAAAGCAGATCACTTTCACCGTCGTCCCGGTCGAGAACATCGCCGTCCCGGTATTCGGCGACCGCGACCTGATCACCGAGGCGGTGGTCAACCTGCTGGACAATGCGATCAAATTTGCCCCGGCCGGTGGCGCTGTGCGTCTGGTGGTCGCCGTGACCGAGGATGGCCCGGTGTTGCGCGTCATCGACAACGGCCCCGGCATTTCGCCGCAGGAGCGCGCGCTTGTCATGACCCGCTTCTACCGTGCGGACAAGACGCGCCACGTCAAAGGCCACGGGTTGGGCCTGAGTATCGTGCTGGCGATCGTCCGGCTGCATGATTTCGACCTTGTCGTGGAAGACGCCCATCCGGGCTGCATGTTCGAGCTGCGCTGCCATGGCCGGAACCGGACCTTGGACGTGTCTGTGCCGGCCAGCCATGTGACACCATCCTGGCGCCGCTTTCTGCCGTGGAAGGCGCCGCTCGAGGCGCACGCCTGAAGAATCAAATCGAGGGGGAAAATCACCATGCGCATCCTGGTCGTCGAGCATGACAGAGAGACTGCCGCATCCATCCGGCAGAGCTTTCACGACGCCGGATACATCACGGAGCATGCCGATAACGGCCGGGACGGGTTGTTCATGGCCGCCAGCGAGCGGTTCGACGTGATTATCCTTGAACGCGTCTTGCCCGGCAGCTTCGACGGCCTGAAACTGCTCAAAACGCTACGCGCGCAGAAGAACCCTGTGCCGGTTCTGATCCTGTCCGCGATGGCGGCGGTCGCAGATCGTATCGAAGGCCTTGAGGCCGGCAGTGACGACTACCTGCCCAAACCTTTCGACATGACCGAGTTGCTGGCCCGGGTCGAAGCCCTTGGTCGGCGTGATCGGCGTGAGCCGCAGGTGACCACTCTGGTCGTTGACGATCTTGAGCTTGACCTCCTCACCCGTCAGGTTCGTCGGGCTGGCCAGAAGATCGAGTTGCAGCCACGCGAATTCCTCCTGCTGCAATACCTGATGCGCCACGCCGGCCAGGTCGTCACGCGCACCATGCTGCTGGAGGATGTGTGGAATTACCATTTCTATCCGCAGACCAACGTGATTGACATGCATGTCTCCTGCCTGCGGCAGAAGGTCGACAAGCCGTTTGCCCGTCCGCTGATCCACACCGTGCGTGGCGCCGGCTACATGATACATGCCGAGCAGCGATCCGCTGCGGCGCGCCCGCAGGGCCGTCTGCGGCCGCCGGTCACCGCCTGACGCAGAAAACCGCAGGCCACCCTGGTATCGTCGGCGTAGCGGCGAAGCACGGGCGTGCTCGGCCCGGCCTCCGGCGATGGCCGGTAATGCACAAATATATAAGTACCGTCATGCCGCGTACCACAAACATCGGCGCGGCGGCCGGTTCTCGACGCACCGGGGGCCGACATGGGCCGGCCTTGGAGACAGGCCACCTGCCGGCATCGCGTTCGGCTGCAACGGGATGCGCTCTCCCATTTCGCCTGACGCCGGCTGCCACACGCCGCAGCGCGCATTAACAGTTCATTAAGACCTCGCTGTTACGCATAGCCAAAGAGGCTGCTGAACCCAGCGCCCGGGCGAAAGTGGAGGAGGTCAGGTGGACAGGATTGGAGGTGACGTCGTGGTCGTAGACCGGCTGCGGCTGAGTGGTGGCGGCAGTTCGGCCGGCAGCGACCATCCGGCGCAGTGGCGGTTCAACGCGGTCAAGCGCCGACTCGCAGTCGGACAAGCGGCGGACCTGCCGGCAACAGCGGACGCGTTCGATTTGCATGCGTGCATCAGCGACTCGCGGCCGTCGCACCGTTGGGACGCGGAGGCATCAGCCTATGCCGGTCTTGCCGGCATAGGCCAACGAGGAACCGCTGATCCTGCGGCGCCTGCAGCGTTACGTTTGTGCTGAATTCATAACGAAGTCCTGGCCGGCCAGGGTAGTCGGACCGGAACGGCATTCGACGCATCGAGATCCGTCCGCATCCGGTGCGTTTGGCGGATGACCTGATCTCCGCCATGTCGGACACTGTTGTAGAAATGCAGGCACGGCGTGCGATTTTTGCGGTTCAGGAGTTCGGGATTACCGCATTGCCGGTCCGCGGGAGGCGATGGGTCGGTCCATTTCTGACGCGCCGCAGCCTGCCAACACGTTGCTGATTGCCGGGCCGATTCGCTTCGGTGCAAATCTCCGACAGTTATCTCTTAGACGCTATGGACTGGACGCATGAGGTGGATGTGTTATGGCATGCAACGATTATGTTGTGCTGTGGCCGCATTATTCCGATTCCAATTTAGACTATTTCCTTCGGGTTGCTGCGACGGAGACGCCGACCCGTTTGCTGACGGTTGTCGAGCACAACATCGACCGCAGGGCGTGGCTCAGCGTCAGGTACCGGTGCTGGCTTATCCCGTCCCGGTCTCGACGCGACCACGAATCAGTTTCGTTCGCCGATGCCATTGTTGTTTTGTTGTTGCTTCGCACCATATGCCGTTGGCACGTGCCTTTAACCGGGCCGTACGGCACACGGCTTGTGACCCGGAAGATTCGACTGCGCCCGGCGTCGCGCGGGTGCTGGACGACCAGCCGACCGATACGGACACGGTCCCAATAGATTTAGGGGTCACCCATCCGTCCGTAACGATAAGGTTTTGACTTTTCCGTTACCGTCGTGTTAGCCGATACGGGCGGTCGGTCGGTTTCTCTCGCAACGTTCCGTTATCCCCTCTCAGGTGGTTATTCCATGGCCAGTACTTTTCTTCGCCCTGTCAACGGCAACCGTCATTCGTCTCGAATCCGCAAGACTCTGCTGCGCGGCACCGCCATGTCCGCGGTATCCGTCAGTCTTGCGATGACGCAACATTCTGCGCTGGCCCAGCAGGCCTACGCGCCTGTCCTGACCGGGACGATCAATGGCCTGGGTACTGCCAGCGGCTTCATCGACACCGTTCCGGGTCCGTCAATGTCCGTCAACAGTGCAACCGTAACCGGCTTTCGCACGGTCGGCGGCAGCGGCAGTGGTGGCGGCGGCGGGCTTGGCGGCGCCATCTTCGTTGGCAGCGGCGCAGTCCTGAATATCACCAACAGCACCTTCAGCAACAACTATGCCGTCGGCGGCACCGGCGGCACCGGCAGCCTGACCGGTGGCAGCCTGAACGCCGGCGGTATTCCCAGCGGCCCGATCGGGATCACCATCCCCGGCATTCCAGGCGCCGCCGGCACAACACCGTACGGCGCCACCGACCCGAACATTTTCGGCGACGGAGCGGGCAACGGCCTCGCCGGCAATCATGGCAGCGCCGGCAGCAACGGCGGCCCGAGCTTCTTCGCCGGCGGTGCCGGTGGCGCCGGCGGCACGGGCCAGCAGGGATGGGCATCGAACCCCAACGCGCTCCGCGCCGTCAGTGAAGCCAGCACCAATCTGGCCATCGCTACGCAGGCTGTGGGAGAGGCGGATACCGGCGTCACCATCGCCACCCAGTCCGTCACCCAGGCTTCGGTCCAGCTGGCAGCGGATACGGCACAGGCCGCAACAGACGCCGCGTCCGTAACCGACTTTCCGGCGGCAGCAGTTGCCGCCGCCAATATCGCGCGCACGGCCATCGCGCTGGCCAATGACGCCTTCAATATTTCCATTACGGCACAAAGCCTGTCGCTCGCAAATGCCCAGGTGGCGACCGCCGTGCAGGCGCAGAACCTGGCAGCGCAGCAGTTGCAGGATGCTTCGCAGGCGTTGACCGCCTGGAACACCGGCCTTGCCCAGGGCACGTATGGTAACGGCGGCGCCGGGGGCGCCGGCGGACAGGGCGGACAGGGCGGCTTCGGCGCCGCTGGCGGGGCCGGCGGCAACGGCGGCCTCGGCGGGCTCGGCGTCAGTCCCGCGTTGAACTCCGGCGATGGCGGGGCGGGCGGCACCGCCGGCATCTCCGGCTTCGGCGCCGGCGGCAGCCAGGGCGGCAACGGCGGCCTGGCCGGCGGCCCGGGTGGACAGACGGGCGCGGCAGGTATCGGCGGCATTGCCGGTTTCGGCGGCGGCGCGGGCAGCAGCGGCATCGGCCTGAACGTGACGTCACCCACCGGCGGCGGTGGCGGTTCCGGCCTTGGCGGCGCCATCTTCGTGCAGGACGGCGGCACCGTGCTCGTCAATGGCAACAGCACCTTTATGGGCAACGGCACCATCGCCGGCAGCAGCCTGAATGGCGGCGCCACCGGCAGTTCCGCTGGCTCGTCGATCTACCTCAACGGCAGTTCACAGCTTATCCTTGGCGCAGCGCAGACCGATGTAATCACCTTCGTCGGCGCCAACGCCATCGCCGATGACTCGTCCGTCAACGGCATGCACGGCAACGGCCAGGTGACCGTTGCCGCGGGCCTGACGATCTTCGCCCCGGGCACCAGCAACTCCTACGCCGGCACAACCACCATCGGCAGCGCGCTCAACCCCACCAGCGCCCCGGGCCTCGGCGCGCGGCTGCGAGCCACCAATGGTGACGGCCTGCCGACCAAAAGCCTGCTGAACTTCACCAACGCCGGAATCCTGGAAACGAACGGCACGTTCACCCGTTACGTCGGCAATACCGCCGGCCAGGTGGAATGGACCGGATCAGGCGGCTTTGCCTCGGTCGGCGGTCCGCTCACGGTCACGCTGAACAACAACGCCGGCCTGTTCGTCGGCGCCAACAGCTTCGTGCCGGTTGGCAGCACACTGGTGTTCGGCGCTGTCGACGCAACCGGCGCCGTCACCTTCACCAATCCGATCGACACCGGCACCGCGCCGATGCTGAACATCACGGTCACGCCGAACCTGGCACAGCCGAACCTGCTGCAACCGAACCTAAGCGTGGCGGCGAACATCGACTCCGCCACCCTGCTCGGTCCGATCAGCGGGTCCGGCGGCCTGTCGGTCAATGACCCGGCCAACGGCGGCACGCTGATCCTGCTGGCGCCCAACACCTATGTGGGGCCGACGCTGCTGAATGGCGGCCAGATGGTCCTCAGCGGCTATGGCAGCATCACCACCTCCCGCTCGGTCGACATCACGAACCCGTCCGCCGTCCTCGATATCGCGCAGACCAACAGCGGCACATCGCTGATGAGCCTGACAGGCACCGGCACGGTCAACCTTGGCGCGCAGCCTCTGACGATCACCGCCGGCCTTGGCCCAATCAAGGCCGATTTCGGCGGCGTGCTCCAGGGCACCGGCAATCTCACCGTCGCCGGCGGCTGGCAGACGCTGAGTGGCGCAAACACCTACACCGGCATGACCACGATCAACGCCGGGTCAAGCCTCGGCCTGGCCGGCACGGGCAGCATCGCAACCTCGCCCGGCGTGATCGACAACGGCACACTGGACATCTCGGCCACGACCAATGGCGCCACGATCGCCACGCTGTCAGGCTCCGGCACCGCCGCACTGGGCAACCAGATGCTGACACTGGCGGCGGCGGCCGACACCTTCGCCGGCTCGATCACCGACGGCGGAACGGCCGGTGGCACCGGTGGGCAGTTGGCTATCGCGGCCGGCACCGAGACGCTGACCGGCACCAACACCTATACCGGCGCGACCACGGTGGCCCCGGGCGCCACGCTGGCCCTGGCCGGCATTGGCAGCATCGCCAATTCCCAGGTGGTGCAGGCCGATGGCACGTTCGACATGTCGGCGACCACGTCTGGCGCCTCGATCATCACCCTGGCCGGTGCCGGGATGGTGAACCTCGGCGCACAGAACCTGACCGTCACTGGCGGCAACACCGATTTCGCCGGAACGATCGCCGACGGTGGCATCGCGGGCGGCAGCGGCGGGCAGCTGACCATCGCGGGCGGCACGCAATCGCTGTCAGGAACCAACACCTATACTGGCCAGACAACGATCAACCCGGCGGCCATGCTGGCCCTGATCGGGACCGGCAGCATCGCCACATCGGCGGGCGTCGTGTCGAACGGCACCTTTGACATGTCCCAGACGACCAGCGGCGCGTCGGTGACCACGCTGTCCGGCAACGGCTTCGTCATGCTTGGCGGCCAGACCCTGACGCTGACCGCCGCCAACGGCACCTTCGCCGGCAACATCGTCGATGGCGGCGTCGGCGGCGGAGCCGGCGGGTCGCTGACCGTCGCGGGTGGAACCGAAACGCTGACCGGCATGAACGGCTACACCGGCGTCACCACCGTCGCGCCATCCGCCACGCTCGCACTGGCCGCGGGGGGCAGCATCGCCACCTCGGCCGGCGTCGTCGCCAACGGCACGTTCGACACCTCCGCCGCGCCGGCGACGTTCGTCACCACGCTGTCGGGCAGCGGAACCGTCGCCCTTGGCGCCTCGCCGCTGATTCTGACCGCGGCGTCGGGCACCTTCAGCGGGTCCCTGACCGACGGCGGGATCGCCGGCGGAACCGGCGGCACCCTGCAGGTCAACCAGGGCACCGAGACCTTGAGCGGTGTCAGCACCTATACCGGCTGGACCGAGATCGCGCCGAATGCCACGCTGAACCTGGCGGGCCAGGGCAGTGCTGCCAACGCCGCGGTATTGGACTCCGGCACCTACGACATCAGCGCCACCACAGCCGGCACCAGCATTCCCGGGCTGTTCGGCACGGGTGTGGTGAACCTGGGCAACCAGACGCTGACCTTCACCGGCGGGCCAAACCCGCTCGGGACGACACCGACCTTTGCCGGCGCGATCCAGGGCGCGGGTGGCATCACCGCGGCCGGTGGCACGCAGATATTGTCCGGCGTGAACACCTACACAGGCGCCACCACAATCGCGCCCGGGGCAACCCTGGGGCTGAGCGGAACCGGAAGCATCGCCGCTTCCTCGGGCGTGGCGGCAAACGGCACCTTCGACATTTCCAACACGAGCCAGGGCGCGTCGATCACCACCCTGGCCGGATCCGGCACCGTCGCCCTGGGTAACCAGGCTCTGACGCTGACCGCTGCCAACAGCACGTTCGGCGGTACGATCGCCGATGGCGGGCTTGCCGGCGGCACCGGTGGGTCGGTCGTGATCAATGGCGGCACGCAGACCTTCACCGGCGCAAACACCTATACCGGCGGCACCACGGTCAACAACGCCACGCTGATGGTAAACGGCAATGCCGCGCTGGGCGCGGCAACCGCGCCGTTGACCCTGAACCATGCGACGCTGGTGCCCACCACCAGCTTCAATACCAGTCGCAACCTGGTCCTGGCCGCCGGCGGCGGGCAGATCAACACCAACGGGCACACGATCAACGAAAGCGGCGTCGTGTCCGGTCCCGGGTCGCTGATCGCCAACGGCGGCGGCTATCTGGGGCTGACCGCGCATAACACTTACAGCGGCGGCACGCTGATCACCGGCAACACCACCCTGGCGGTGAATGCCGACGCGGCGCTGGGCGCCCCGTCCGGCGGCGTGACGATCGAAAGCGGCCAGCTGCTGCTGGCTGGCGACCTGACGACCAACCGGCCCTTCACCATCGATGCCGGCGGATCGATCAAGGCCGGCAGTTACAAGCTGGATCTGACCGGCCCGATCACCATGGTTGGACTGAACTACGCCCAGTTGTTCACCGGCGACGCCGTTGCGACAGGCAACTGGTCGGTTGACTCCAACCAGCTGGTCGTCCCGACCGGAAGCAGCATGAGCGGAACGGGTGTGGTCAGCCAGACCGCAACCATCTCCGGCCTGCTGAATCCCGGCAACAGCCCCGGCACGCTGGCGTTCACCCGCAGCGTCGTCCTGACCCCGACTTCGACCACGGAAATCCAGATCAACGGCACCACCCAGGCACCGTTGCCGCCAACGTCTGGCCCGATGCCCACAGACGCCAGCTATCTGGGCGACTACAGCTCCGTGCTGGTGACCGGCAGCAACGCCACCTACACCGCCGCTGGGGTGCTGGCCCCCGTGCTGAACGTCGTGTTCACCATCGGTGGCACACCGACGACCGAGATCTATACGCCGCCGGTCACCTCGCGCTTCAACATCGTGCAGGCCGCGGGCGGCGTGCTTGGGTCCTACGCCACCATCGCCCAGCCGACCAGCTATCTCGCCCCCGGCACGCGCTTCGACGCACTCTACACCGCCAACGCGATCACGCTGTATGTGACACCGGCCGACTACACCAACCTCTCGGCGTGGAACACGAAGCTCGATGCCAACCAGAACCAGGTTGCCATGGGGCTGAATGCGATGCGCGGCGCGGCCGGACCGCGAAACGATGCCCTGGCCACGGCCGCCCTTGGCACGCTGTACCAGGCCCAGCCCACCACACTGCCGCAGATCTTCAACACGCTTGGCGGCACCATTTACGGCGATACGCTGATGGCGGGGCTCGACCGTGCCCAGGGCTTCAGCGACACCGTCAGCGAGCGGATGGCATCGGGCCGCGAAGGCGTCGGCACCCCGAAGCTGTCGCTGACCCAGACCAACTCCGGCATCGTCATCTGGACCGCGGCCCAGGCGCAGAACCTTGCCGTCGGTTCCAACGGCAATACCGGCTATAACGCCGCGTCGGGTGGCTTCACCCTCGGCGCCGACAAGGCCGTCAACCCGAACCTGCAACTCGGCGCCGCGATCGGCTCCTCATTCGGTTCGGTTTCGTCAAACGACACCGCCGCGTCCTCGCAGCTGACCATGACCAACATCGTCGGATACGGGTCCTATGCGCTGGGACGATCCTTCGTGAACGGGCAGATGGGCCTCAACTACACCGAGGCCGATGTCCGCCGGCCGCTGGCGACCTATGGCAGCACCGCGAACGGCAACGCCTCGGGCGCCGGATTCGACTTCCGGGCGGATGTCGGCCGCACCTACCAGGCCGCCGGCTTCGTTCTGACGCCACTGGCCGGGTTCAGCGTGGACCGGGTCAGCCGAGGCGCGCTGACGGAAAGCGATGCCGGCGCGCTGTCCCTGGCCGTCGCGGGCTCACAGGTCACCAGCGCCATGAGCCGGATTGGTGGCCGCGTGAGCAGGACATGGACCCTGGGCGGGGGCTATGCCATGTCGGTGGATGCGTCCCTGTTCTGGGGGCATGAGTTCGGCGACACGAACACCATCACCAACGCGGCCTTCACCGCGGGCATGGCGGACCCGTCAATGGCGTTCCGCACGGCCAATACCGGCCGCGAGGCCGCGGTTGGCGGCCTGGGGATCAACATGGTGACGCCGAAGGGCATCGTCCTGTTCGTCAATGCGGGCGGCGACGTCCGCAGCAACGCGCAAGCCTACACGGCGACGGGCGGTATCCGCGTCGCCTTCTAAGCCGGCCTGCTGCAGCACCCCTTCAAGCCACCCCGGAGGGAAACCTCCGGGGTGGCTTCCGTTTGGGACAATCGCTTGCCGGAGGGAGAGCGCCAAAGGTGGAAGCATTTACCCGGTCAGGCGGCATGAAGCAGCAGGGCGGCGAGCGCCCGCAGATCCTCAAACGCCGTCGCAAGACCATAGGAAGCGGCAAAGGCGGCGCCGTAAAATGCTGCGGGCGACCGCCGTTCCCAGTTCATGACCAGCCCACCGAATGCGCGCCGGGTCGCGGCTTCGACAAGCCAAACCGCGGTGGCGGCCAGGAAGAAACTGCCAAGGATATCGCTGGGTTCGTGCAGTCCCAGATAGATGCGGGCAGCCTCGACTCCAGCGGTGCAGCCAAGCGCGATCAGACCGATTCCCCGGCTTGCAGCGAAGATGGCGATGGCCAGTCCGGCGTATAGAGTTGCACGCTCACTGGGAAAGCTCGATGAACCAGGGTTTGAGGTGGCCCGCAGCACGTCGATATCGCCCAGGGCGCCCGGCGCGCGGATATGAAGGCGGGAATCGAAGATCGGCTTGACCAGCGGCGGCAGCAGGTCCTGGACAAAATGCGCGAGCACCGATGCAACAATCGCCGCGGCTGCGCCCCGCACGATACGTCCGCGCCAGACCGGATCGGTCCGGCTGAACCAGCAACCCCAGGCGAGTGAAACGATCGCCACGCCCTGCACGGCGGGATAGGTAACGGCGACGGCAAGCCGGCCTGCAGCCTCACTGCCAAGGGCCAGTTGGTTCACCGCCCGTGCCAGCGGATAGTCGAACGCGACGGGATTGACGCGCAGCAGCAGAGCGACGGCGAACAAGGCCGCAAATCCGACGGCAAGGGACATACTTCCCCACGCTGCCCCTCGTCCGGCGTTCAGCATGATACCGGACTGGGTCGTATGCGGCTGGGCGACGCCGGGCTGGTGATTGGACGCCATCTTCGGCGGCTAGACCGCGGCAACGACCTCGGGGCGAAGCGCCGCCGAGCGGCCAAAGAAATGAACGTCCTGTTCCAGGCGAAGCGCATCGCACAACCGGCCGGGCGGCAGCTCGACATCGTCGTAAGACAGAACCTGATCCCGCGGAACCGCCCGCCTCACCCGGCACCCCTCAGCCAACCCGATCGGCAGCAGCCGCTCGTCGTGCACCGTCCGTGCATTCTCGCACAAGCCGTAGGTCATGTAGTGGCCGAGCCCGTCGATGAATTCGCCGGGTTCCAGGTCACGCTTGGCGGTGGCGACAACATCAACACACGGTTCGCCCAGCGGGGCGATGGTCGCATCCCGGAAGATCGCTGCCCGCGCCACGGTGAAGGGCACTTCGAAATGGCAAAGGTGGTAGGGCCAATAGAAGCAATACAGCGGCCCAGGCCCCATCTTGTAGAGCGAAAGATAGTGAATCTCGGTCGCGTCGTCGGTCGTGCCCAGGACGAATATGCCAGGATTTGGCATTGCCCCGACGCAGTAGTCGACGATACCGGGCCCGTTCAGCAGATCCTCATGCGGATACCAGTTGACGGATTCCTGAATCGGTGTGCCCGGCTCCACCACTGGGCCATACATGCCGCGCCTGGCCACCCGCATGCCGGTTGCATTGGCGACGATCGCGTTTTCAAACGATATCTTCGTGCCGTCGGCGAACGATGTGACCATCGGCGCTTTCATGCCCCATTTCCGGGCGAAGCCCTCCTGAGTCGTCGGATTGCGATAGGGATCGTGCAGCCCCTTGATATTGCCGCACAGCACCGGCCGGACACCCAGCCCCTTCACCCAGCGATACAGGTTCATGATAACGCCAGGCTGGTCGCCCTCGGTATTGGTGATGACCACCCCTGCCCGGTCGGCATACCGCTTCAGGATCGGCCCGACAGTTCCGTCCAACTCGGCATTCATCATCACCACATGCTTCCGCTGCGCGATCGCACGCATGACGACCTGCGCCGAGAACTCCACCGCACCGGTCACCTCCAGGACCACATCGATCCCCTGAGCGTCGCACAGCAGCATCGGATCATCGGTTACCGCACGTTGGCCAGCGGCGATGCACGCCTCCAGTTCCGCCACTGTTGCAACATGGGAGACATTCATTTCCCCCGATTCCGCGTAGGCCTGCCGCGCCATGTCGGGCCGCCGGTTGGCGATCGCGGCCAGTTCCATGCCCTTGGTGTATTGCAGCATCTGCCGGGCGATGCCGCGGGCCATGAAACCCGCCCCCACCATGCCGACCCTGATCCGCTTGCCGGTTCGCTCCAACCGTTCGAGTTCGCGATCAACAATGAACATCGGACTACTCCTGATCCGCTGTGGCCAGGGCCGGCGCGCGGCCACGCACATAGTCCGGCCAGTTGCGGTCCTTGTCCGAGATCACGGCAGGTTCGGCCGGCCAGGAAATGGCAAAGGCCGGATCGTTCCATCTGACACCACGTTCGGCGACAGGGGTGTAGAACTCGGACACCAGATACGTGACCTCGGTGTCGTCCTGCAGCGTCAGGAACGCGTTGGCACAACCTTTCGGAACCAGCAGCATGCGATAATTTGCCGCGGAGAGCTCGACGGTGATGTGCCGCATATAGGTCGGTGAGTCCGGACGCAGGTCGAGCAGCACGTCGTGCACGGCGCCGCGCACGCAGCGCAGCAGCTTGTCCTCCTGGTACGGCGCGACCTGGTAATGAAAGCCGCGCAACGTATGCCTGTGGCGATTGAACGAGATATTCATCTGCGCCAGCCGGTTGCACAGACCCACGTCGGCGAACTCCTGCCCGCACCAGCCGCGGGCGAAGAAGCCGCGTTCGTCGGCGCGCTTTTCCAGATCGACAGTACAAACGCCGGGTATTTCAGTCCGGTTGAAAATCATCAGCCTCTCCCAACAGTATTATTCGGTTGGATACAGCACGCGGGAGCCGTGGACTTCATAGCCGATCGGCACATAGGTCAGGTCAGACAGCGCCTGGCGCACCCGTTCCCGACTGTCCGGTTTCACCAGGAACATCAGGAACCCGCCGCCGCCGGCGCCGCAAAGCTTGCCGCCTTCCGCGCCGGCCTGCATGGCACTGGCATAGTGGCGGTCGATGTCCGAGGTGGTGATCCTTGATCCAAGCCGGCGCTTGAGTTGCCACCCTTGATCGAGGACGCCGCCGAGACGCGCGATATCGATCTCGTGGCCTGCAAACAGCTTGCGCAGATCATACACCTGGCCACGCATCTGCAGCAGCACGTCGAGGTTTGCCGGCGTCTTGCTCTTTTGCTCCGACAGCACGGACGCTGCGGCGCGCTGATGCCCGGTCCAGAACATCATGATGTTGCTGAACAGACGCCCGACGGCACCGTTGACCACGTGCTGTGGCTCCACCGTCACGCGGCCCCCATGTCCGAACCGAAGCACGTTCAGGCCGCCGAACGCCGCGGCGTATTGGTCCTGCTTGCCGATCGGCTCCTTCAGGACCTCCATTTCGATATAGCAGGCTTCCTCGGCAAGCTGGCCCGCCGTTACCCGTTCGCCGCGAAAGGCATGCAGGGCGTTCAGCAGCCCGACTGCGAACGCGCTCGATCCCCCCATTCCCGTCGAGGCCGGCATGTCCGCCACCGTGCTGATGAAGATCGGCGGCTCGATGCCAAGGAAATTTAGACATTCCCGCGCAATGTTGTTTTCGATCTCGCCGACGCTGTTCACCTGCTCCGTGCGTGAATAGTTCAGGCGGATCGGTTCATTGAACAATTCGCTGTGCCGCTTGACGGTGACATAGACATACTTGTCGACCGCGGCGCTGAGCACGGCGCCCTCTTCGACGTTGTAGAAATCGGGCAGATCCGTCCCGCCGCCTGCAAAGCTTATGCGCAACGGCGTACGGGTCACGATCATGCCTGCGGCGGGCCGGCTGCCGCGCACGGACCAGTGCCGTTCATCC
>DAICYU010000489.1 GCA_027311485.1 Acetobacteraceae bacterium | reverse complement strand
GGACAATCAGGTGCAGCAGCGTCGCCGCAACGCCGACAATGACATAGCGGACGAACGTGTTCATGACGGTCCGAGATGGATATAGTACGGCCGCATCAAGCCATTGAGCGCCGGCAGATTGGTGAAGAACAGCGCGACGACCGCGGCGAAGGTCAGTGCCGCGAAAGCCATAAATGCACGCTCCCGATACAGTTTTTCCGGTGCCTGCGCTGCGGAGTCTCCCTTCAGCGCAATCGCCAGGTACCAGGTGAACAGGACGGCGAAGAACGGGAAGCTCAGCAGCAGCTCGATCTTGTACTTGATCAGAAAGACACCGATCAGGAAGGCCGAGCAGAGGGCGTAGAAGAATGAGGAGAGCAGCAGGGACTGCTCGGTATAGTGCTGGAATGAGCGGCGATACAGGCCGGCTTGCTGCGGGTCACCGATCCGCCGGTATTCGGAGTAGCGCTTGGTGCCCATCAGGAACGCGCCACCCATCCAGTATGCCAGCAGCACGCTGCCCGGCGGAATGATCGCGCCGGTGATGGCGAACCATCCCAGCAAAAAGCGGATCGGATTGTTCACCGACTCAGACAAAACGTCCAGGTATTGCCGGTCTTTGGTCCGTAACGGTTGAACGTTGTAGATAACACCCATGGCCAGCAGCCACGCGCTGGTAACCAGGAATGCGGGGTTGATGGCCGCTGCCAGGCCAAGGCCGACGACGGACAGGGCTGCGTATTGGGCCATCACAAGCCGCACATCCAATCGACCCTCCGCACCCGGCCGGTGACGTTTCAGCGGATGAAACCGGTCGAACGGGGCGTCGAGATACTCGTTGATAGTATAGTTCGCCGAGGCAACCAGGCACAGGCTGACGACAGCAAGCAGCAGATTGCCGGGCGAGACGCTGGCCGTACGGTGCACCAGGACGAAGGCCAGGGCGGCGCCTGGGATCATGAAGATATTCTTTACCCAATGATCCGGCCGGGCGATGCGTATGTAATCCCGCAGAGCGCCATTGCGCGCCCTGGATGGCGGGGAGTCGGATCGCTGACTCATGGAAGGCTCCGGACCGGTCAGGGGGTTAAAGCGCCGCGCGCGAACGGGGCGTAGGGCAGCAGGGTCAGACGCGTTTCCATCGGCACCGCCGTGCTCCAGACCTTATGGACCAGCAGCAGGTAATGGCTGGCGGCCACGCCGGTGGCACATAACATTACGGCGGCGACCAGAACGCGGCGGCGGTTGGGTCCGCGCGCGGCTTGCATCATCGCCGGATAGCCGGCGAAAGCGGCCAGCGTCATGAACGGGGCAAAATCCATGCGGTAGCGCATCGCAAGATACATGGCGGCGCAGACCAGAATGATGGCGGCGGCATGGCCAAGCAGCGCCAGCCGCAGCAGGGCCGGCCCACCGGCGGGGAAGTCGGCGGGACGCCGGACAAGACGCCAGATGCCGACGGCACCCAGGATGACGGTTAACGGGTTGGCCACCAGGCCGCTGAGCGGCGGCGCTTCCAATCCGTCGAAATGACTGCGGAAGTACTCGGAGAAACCGGCCATCGATTTCAGCATGTATGGAAGGCCGGTGGCGTAATAAAGCAGACCGACCGGGATGCGGATCGGGTTGATTTCGCCATACGTGCTGATCATGACCAGGCGCCACGGCTGACGGTGGGCGAAATCATAGTAGCGAAAGTCCGCGAAGCGCAGGGGGCTGCCCCAGCGTTCGTCGTTGACGATGCCCGCCACCAGAACGAAGGCGGCGAGCACACAGACGGGCGCCAGGAAGCGCCGGTCCAGCATACGGGCGGCGGCAGTCCGCAGGCTGGCGAGGTGCCCTGCCCTGCCGCCCCAGTTGGCCCATAGCACCAGCAGCCCCGTACTCAGGCATAGCGCGGCGCCGACTGAAGCCCGGGTGTTCAACGCCAGACCGGCCAGCGCGGCCATGGCGGTCAGATCGCCCGTGGTCAGGGTGCCAGTGGTGAAGTTGCCAACGGTCGGGCTGACCGCCGCGAGGGGGCGGCCGACCATGACGGCACGCAGCAGGATTAGGTTGTAGCCGGCGCCCATGGCAGCGGCCCAGAATATCGGCTCGTGATAGATTGTCGCCGATGCCAAAAGGTAAATCTGCGGTCCGCTAAGGCAGGTCGCCGCCGCCATGATGACCAGACAGGCGGTGGACCGGCAGTCCGGCGGCACCGCCCGGTGCACAAGCCACAGCGTCCTGATCTGCAGAACAACGAACGTCACCATCGCGGTCAGGCAGGACAGGCGCGCAAGACCGCCTTTCGTCACATCGACAAACAGCATCGCCGGCAGACGCAGCACAGCCGGGAAAATACCGAAATAGGCGTAGGTTCGCCCGTCGCGGGTAAACGATTCGAAACCAATCGCGTCACGGTCCACGCCGAAATCGCCGTGCAGCATGTGCACGAGCATGCTGCCGAAGGCCCGGTCGAGTAGCTCTGGCGCGATCAGCGCCAGATGGAAGTTGCCTAGAAGCAGCGCGTCGTAGATCGCGATGACAAGGCATACGAAAACGGCGCCGATGGCAGCCAGGGGAAGATATGGCACCCGCGCGGCGATGGCGGCTCGATCGCGGGTCTCAACAGCCACGTTCACTCCGCTACGGTAACATCTCCTATGGCGACGCCTACACGATGTCGATGCGGGATGTCACCAAAAAGTGACTGGCCGGTGGGATGTCCCGACTTTCGGATGTTGCCCGCTTCACGCCGCCTGCCGCACGGAAATCAGGAAGCGCGCCACTTCCTGTTGCAGCATCGCCGCCTGGTCAGCCATGCCGTTTGCAGCTTCCAGCACGGCCTCGGCCCGGTCGCCGGTTTCATCGACCTCCGCACTGACGGCGGCGATGTTGCCGTTCACTTCGGCGGTGCCGGCGGCTGCATGCTGCACGGCCTCCGCTATCGACTGCGTCGCGGTTTGCTGCTGTCCCACCGACGCTGCGATGGCGGCGGTGATCTCGCTCATGCGTTCGATCGTGTCGCCGATCGAATGCAGCGCCGCCACGGCCTGGGAAGTGGCGCCTTGGATGGCGGCAATCTGACTGCCGATTTCATCCGTCGCCCGGGCGGTCTGCGTCGCGAGGTTCTTGACCTCCGTGGCGACGACCGCGAATCCCTTGCCGGCCTCTCCGGCGCGCGCCGCCTCGATGGTCGCATTCAGGGCCAGCAGGTTGGTTCGTTCGGCGACATCGCTGATCAAGCGGATCACGGCACTGATCCGGTCGGCGGCCTCGCTCAGGCTACCGACACTTGAATCGGTCGCCTTGGCCTCCGCAACGGCAAAGGCGGCGATCTGTGTCGATTCTTCTACCTGACGACCGATCTCGGCGACCGAGGCGGCCAGCTGTTCGGCCCCCGCCGCGACGGTGTTGACGCTGCCCGCCGCCTGATCGGACGCCGCCGCAACGGCGACCGTGCGCTCATTGGCGGCGGTTGCGCTGTGCCGCAGGGTAACCGCCGCCGACCGCATGGCTTCGGCGGCCGCGAGGACATTGCGGGCGATGTGGCCGACGGTTGCCTCGAAACGGGTTTCAAGCTCGACCTGGCTGGTCAGCGCCCGCCAGATCACCAGTGGACCGACGTAACGGCCGTCACGGTCGTGGATGGCGCTGACGCGCACCTCCAGCGTTTCGGGCCCAAGGCGCAGGCGGGCGCG
>DAICYU010000488.1 GCA_027311485.1 Acetobacteraceae bacterium | reverse complement strand
ACGACTTGATCCGGCGTTGCCTCTGCGCCGGTATCGGCGGACTCCCAGGCGTAAAGCGCGCCGCGCCAGCCCATCGCCGCCGCCTTTTCCCGCGCGGCATTCAGTGTGTGGAAGCGATACATCAGCAAGGTACGCGCTGCCTCGGGCCAGGTCAGGGTATAGAAAGGCAGCAGGAAGATCTCCGTGTCCCAGAAGACGTGTCCGTGATACTCATCGCCGGTCAGCGCCCGTGCGCCGATCGATACGCGTTCATCGGCTGGATTGGCCGCACTGTTTAACTGATAGATGGCGAAGCGCAGCGCCTGCTGTGCGGCTGGGTCGCCTTCCACCGCGATGTCGCTGCTATGCCAACGTTCGGTCCATGCCGCTTCGTGGGTGGCGACCACGTGTTGCCAGCCGGCCTGCAGCGCGAGCGTGAGTTTCTCCCGCGCTGCCGCGGCGGGGTCCGCAACCGCCGTATCGGCCCGCGCAATGGCAACGAGGCGCTGAAACCATACGCGCTGGCCCGGCTGCACGGTCCATTTCCACGACGATGTCAGGCGTCCCGCCGCGCTCGGCATACAGTCCTGGCCGTCGATGTGGAGTGACGATGCGGTCGCCATGGCAAGCCGCTTACCGGAATGATGGGTGCGCCATACACCAACATCATGCTCCAGCCGTTCCGTCACCAACCCCAGGCCCGTTCCTTCGAACGTTGCCTCGAACGTGACCTCGGCTGTTCCGCTTTCCACCTCGAACGCAATGACTTGCAGGCCCAATGCCCGCTCATTGAGTGACACGAGGCGAAGCGTGTGAACATGCACATTGAGACCGGGCGCCCTGGTATGATGTCCTTCGCTCAGCAGCGCGCCCCGCTTCATGTCCAGCGTCGTGTGGTGCCGTGATACGTCGCCGGGATGATGCACCAGCGGTTTGCCGGACAGGAGAATGCGCGCACAAAGCCAGTCGGCTGCCGGCACAAGCTCGGGCACGGCGTGGTCGGTGCCGGGAATGTCGAACAGGCCGGCGACGTAGGTTCGGGATGGAACGACCCAGCGCGCGCCGCGGGTTGTCGATCGCCCGCCCTTGAGGCCGAGGAAGCCATTGCTGATGCTGAAACGCGATTCGACGATGCTTTCGCGCAGCGGGTCGTAGCCCTGGGACACCAGGACCCAGGACGGGTCGCTCGTCGGTCGCAACGGATGATTCATGGTTTCGAGACCGTTTCTGTCAGATGCCGGCAAAGCCGTCCGCTTGCGAGTCCCTCGATGGAGACTTCGTCCAGGCTGCTGACCACAAGGTCTGCCCCTGCCGCCCGGAGCAGCGCGGCATCGTTATGCCGGGCGACGCCGAGCGCGGCCATCTTGCCGGCGCGGGCGGCCTCGATCCCGGCAGGTGCATCCTCGATGACCAGACAGCGCGCCGGCTCAACCTGTAGTTCCGCGGCGGCGAGGAGGAAGATCGCGGGATGTGGCTTCCCCATGGGCAAATCCCGCCCGCAGACATTGACGGCAAAGATATCAAGCAGACTGCCGGTGCCTGAAAGGCAGATATGCCGCATCATGGCGGTGGCGTTCTTTGAGGATGATGCGACCGCCAGCTTCCATCGCAGCGCTGCCAGCGCCGCAACAAAGCGCAGTGCATCGGGATAGGCCAGGACGGCGCCGGTGTGGATGAGCGTTTCCAGGCGCTTCTGCTTGATGTCCGCGTATGCAGGTGCCTTCGCCTCGGCGTCGGCCACGCCCAGGGCGTTCAACGCGGCCAGTGCCCCGACAAGTCGAGGCTTGCCCGCGATATGCGCCTGATACAACGCGGTGGTGAGGCGCGTGGGCTCAGCAAATCCACGCAGCGCGTCACGCCACGCCTGCTCATGCGGTGACGCCAGCAGGATCCCGTCCACGTCGAAAATGGCCGCAGTGCGTGTCGGTGGTTCAGCAGTCCGGTCGCGGCGGGATTCACAGGCGATCATGGCCCTTGCGTGGTTATCGGCGCCCATCCGGCGCCCTGCCGGGCGGGAATCTACGGCGTGGCGGGGTGTGGGCCTTTGATCGGCATCAACGACCACGGGTCCTGGGCGCAGCTGCCGGTCATGCTGTTGCAGTCATGCGCGCGCGTGACCACGATGGCGGAGTGTGGTCAGGCCTGGCACATCAGGGTGCCGGTGGTTTCCACGCTTTGCGTCCTCCACGCATCAGGCCGAACCATGCGACCGATCATCCACTGCCAGTTGATCAATGACCCATTCGGCGATCCCGGCATGTACGCGGACATTATGTTCGAAAGCCGAGCGCTGTTGTTCGACATGGGCGATGTGGCCGGGATGGCGTCGCGGAAGCTGCTGCGGGTTGGGCATGTTTTCGTAAGTCATGCGCACATGGACCACTTCGCCGGATTTGATCACCTGCTGCGCCTGCTGCTCGGGCGTGCGAAGACGGTCGCGCTGTATGGTCCGGCCAACTTCATCGACCAGGTTGAGCATAAGCTCAAAGCCTATACCTGGAACGTCATCCGTAACTACACGGCGGACCTGTTGTTCCAGGTGACCGAGGTGGCCGAAGGCGGCGCATTGCGGAACGCGTGCTTCCGGTCGTCGCTCGCCTTCCAGCGGGAGGACCTGCCGGAGACACGGATGAACGGCGATGGGCTGGCATCATGCGGCGGGCTGCAGGTCCGGTGCGCGATATTGGATCATGCCACGCCCTGTCTTGGCTTTGCGGTCGAGGAGC
The DNA here is from genome assembly GCA_027311485.1 of Acetobacteraceae bacterium. GTDB lineage: Bacteria > Pseudomonadota > Alphaproteobacteria > Acetobacterales > Acetobacteraceae > Rhodopila. The sequence goes on along the minus strand of DAICYU010000488.1, from coordinate 967 downwards.
CGGCGCATGTCAATGTCTGGAAGGACCGGCTTGATGATCTGGGACTGTCGGTTGGGCCGTGGCTGCGCGATCTGAAGCAGGCTGTCCTGATGCAGCTTCAGGCTGACACGCCCATCACTGTCCTGCGCCGCGGTGACACCGGCGGTGCGTCGGCCACGCTGCCGCTGCACGCCCTGCGTGATGTTGTCCAGGTGACGAAGGGCCAGAAGATCGCCTACGTCGTGGACGTCCGGTACAATCCCCTGAACGCGGAACGGATCAGGCGACTGGCATTCGGCGCCGACCTGTTGTTCATCGAATGCGCTTTTCTTCAGGTGGATGCAGAGCAGGCCGCACGCAAGAACCATCTGACTGCGTGGCAGGCCGGGACGCTGGCCCGACAGTCAGACGTGAAGCGGCTGATCCCGTTTCATTTCTCGACCCGCTACCGAGGGCGCGGTGAAGACCTGTGCGCCGAGGCCGATCGGGCGTTCCGGGAGACGTCAGGTTCCGGTGAATTGCCGTAAGGACTGGCGGGCCAGCGCCCCACAGCGTCAGCCCACAGGTAGGGAATCATGCCGAAGGGGCGTTCGCGCGTCAGGCAGCGGCACGGTCCGCATCCGGCATTCCTGCCCGCCGTTCCGCGACCTTTGCCCGCATGGCGTGCTGCAGCTTTTCGAACGCACGTCCCTCGATCTGGCGCACCCGCTCCCGCGAGATACCGTAGTGCCGGCCGAGCTGCTCGAGCGTCGCAGGTTCATCCTTCAGCCGCCGCTCGGTCAGGATGTGGCGTTCGCGCTCCTTCAACGTCTGGAGGGCGTCGGTCAGCAGTGTCGAGCGATGACTCGCCTCCTCCTGGTCGGCCAGCAGGACCTCGGGGCTGTCCCGTTCGTCGACCAGACTGTCCTGCCGCTGGCTATCCTGATCTTCGCCGAACGTGACGTTGAGGCTGGCGTCAGGCCCGCTCAGGCGGCGGTTCATGCTGATG
>DAICYU010000487.1 GCA_027311485.1 Acetobacteraceae bacterium | reverse complement strand
CACCCACGTTCGGAATGTCGCGGGTGATTTCCTCCTGACCGAGCTTCGTGTCCCGCGCCATCACTTCGAATTCCTCGATGTGGATGGACGTAAACACGTCGTCCCGGGCGATCCGCTCACTGATCAGGATCGAGTCCTCGAAGTTGTAGCCGTTCCAGGGCATGAACGCGACCAGCACGTTGCGGCCCAGCGCCAGCTCACCCAGTTCGGTAGACGGACCGTCAGCGATGATGTCGCCCTCGAACACCCGGTCACTGACCTTCACCAGCGGACGCTGGTTGATGCAGGTGGACTGGTTGGACCGCATAAACTTGCGCAGCCGATAGATATCGACGCCCTTCGTCGTGCCGTCTTCGTTCGTCGCACGCACCACGATGCGGGCGCCGTCGATCTGATCGACAATCCCGGGCCGCCGCGCGACGATTGTTGCACCCGAATCCCGCGCCACCGCAGCTTCCATGCCGGTGCCGACCAGCGGCGCATCGGCGCGGATCAGCGGCACCGCCTGACGCTGCATGTTCGATCCCATCAGCGCGCGGTTGGCGTCGTCGTTCTCCAGGAACGGGATCAGCGCCGCGGCCACCGACACCAGCTGCTTCGGCGAAACGTCAATCGCTGTCACGTCCTCCGGCTTCACCAGTCGAAAGTCGCCCTGCTTACGCACCGAAACCAGGTCCTGGGTGAACTTGCCATCCATGTCCATCGGCGCGTCGGCCTGCGCGACCACAAGCCGCTCCTCCTCCATCGCCGAGAGGTAGCGCGGCTCCTTCTGCACCTGGCCATCCTTGACCAACAGGTACGGGGTTTCAATGAAGCCGTACTTGTTGACCTTGGCGTAGGTCGCCAGTGAGTTGATCAGGCCGATGTTCGGGCCTTCCGGCGTCTCGATCGGGCAGATACGGCCGTAGTGGGTGGGATGCACGTCGCGGACTTCGAAGCCCGCGCGCTCACGGGTCAGACCACCCGGGCCAAGCGCCGAGAGACGGCGCTTATGCGTGACTTCGGAAAGCGGGTTGGTCTGGTCCATGAACTGCGACAGCTGCGAGGAGCCGAAGAATTCCCGCACCGCCGCCGCGGCGGGCTTCGCGTTGATCAAGTCGTGCGGCATCACCGTATCGATATCAACACTGCCCATGCGCTCGCGAATGGCGCGCTCCATGCGCAACAGGCCGATACGATACTGGTTTTCCATCAGCTCGCCGACGGAACGGACACGCCGGTTGCCCAGGTTGTCGATGTCATCGATCTGGCCGCGTCCGTCCTTCAGCTCGCACAGGATCTTCACCGTGCGCAGCAGATCCTCCTTGCGCAGCACGCGGATCGTGTCCGGCACCTCCGGCGTGCCCAGCCGCATGTTCATCTTTACGCGGCCGACGGCTGACAGGTCGTATCGGTCCGGATCGAAGAACAGGCCGCGGAACAGTGCCTCGGCCGTCTCAGGCGTCGGCGGCTCACCCGGCCGCATAACGCGGTAGATATCGATCAGCGCTTCGTCCCGATTAGTGTTCTTGTCCACCGCCAGCGTGTTGCGAATCCAGGGCCCGTTGGCCTGGTCGATCGCCAGCGTCGGCAGGCTGGTGATCCCGGCCTCCTCCAGCGCCGCAAGGCGGGCTTCGACAAGCTCCTCGCCGGCTTCGGCGAAGATTTCACCCGTGTCGTTGTTGACCAGGTCTTCCGCCATATAGCGGCCCAGCAGATCGGCGCGCCCGACCTGCACTTCCTTCGTCTTCTCGGCGATCCGGCGCGCTTGGCGGGCCGTCAGCTTGGCTTCCGCTTCGGCCACAACCTCACCAGTGGCGGCATCGATCAACGGCTCCAGCAGCTTCATGCCGCGGAACGCGTCGGGGTCGAACGGACGCGCCCATCCCTTGGCCGTGCGCTCGAACACCACCTTGCCGTAGAAATGCGACAGTATTTCTTCCTGGTCCATGCCGCGGACTTCCAGCGGATCAAGCTGTTCGCCTTTGGCCTCACGCGCCGCGCGCAATTGCGCACTCGCCGCGCTCTCCAGCGCGTACAGCAGCGTGGTCACCGGCAGCTTCCGCTTCCGGTCGATGCGCACGTAGACGAGATCCTTTGCGTCGAACTCAAAGTCCAGCCACGAGCCACGATACGGAATCACCCGGGCCGCGAACAGGTACTTACCGGACGAATGAGTCTTGCCCTTGTCGTGGTCGAAAAACACACCGGGGCTACGGTGCATCTGGCTGACGATGACACGTTCGGTCCCGTTGATGATGAACGTACCATTGTCGGTCATCAGCGGCATGTCACCCATGTAGACGGGCTGTTCCTTGATGTCGCGGATCGACCGCGCCCCGGTGTCCTCATCCACATCCCAGACGATCAGGCGCAACACCACTTTCAGCGGGGCGGCGAACGTCATCCCGCGCTGGATGCATTCCTCGACGTCGTATTTCGGCTCTTCCAACTCATACTCGACGAACTCAAGCCGGCCGCGGCCGGCGAAATCGTCAATCGGGAAGACCGACTTGAAGACTTCCTGCAGCCCCGAATGTGTCCGGTTATCCGGATTCACGTTCATTTGCAGAAACGCCTCATAGCTGGCGCGCTGCACATCGATCAGATTTGGCATCGGCGCAACTTCGGGGATGCGCCCAAAGCTCTTGCGGATGCGCTTACGCCCAGTAAAGGACCGTGAGATCGCGTTCATCAATGACCCTGCCTGCCGTTAATCTGACCGTGCGTTCCACCCAGCGGGGGAACGCGAAAACTGCCCGCCGAAACGGGAACGCGGGCGGAAATCGTACGATTTCCACCCGCCCCCAGTCCGAAAGCCACGGCGCCTCGGCGGAGGCGCCAGGCCGTAGCTACGATGCTTGAGGGTAGCGTTACTTAACCTCCACGGTCGCGCCCGCGTCTTCCAGCATCTTCTTGATCTTCGCGACTTCGTCCTTGCTCACGCCTTCCTTCACCGCCTTCGGCGCACCTTCAACCAAGTCCTTGGCTTCTTTCAGCCCCAGGCCCGTGATCGTGCGGACTTCCTTAATGACGTTGATCTTCTTGTCACCGGCCTTCGTCAGGATGACCGTGAACTCGGTCTGCTCTTCAACCGGAGCGGCAGCAGCAGCACCAGCCGCCGGCGCCGCAGCAACCGCAACGGGAGCAGCAGCGGACACGCCCCACTTCTCTTCGAGAAGCTTGGACAGCTCCGCGGCTTCCAGCACCGTCAGGCTGGACAGCTCATCAACCAGCTTTTGTAGATCGGCCATATCGTGTGTTCCTGTAATCTAGACTTCAGTTGGTTCCATGCAAGCCGGATTGTCCGACTTGCCAACAGGCTTGGTTTCAGCAGCCATGCGATCACATTTATGTGATCGCAATCAGGCGGCTTCGGCCGACGCCTCGTCCTTCTTGGCAAGGGCCGCAAAGACACGTGCGAGTTGTCCGCCCGGAGCCTGCAGGACGCCGGCGATTCGCGTGGCCGGGGTCGCGATCATCCCCACCAGCTTCGCGCGCAGCTCATCCAGGCTCGGCAGTTCGGCCAGCGCCTTTACCCCATCCGCATTCAGCGTCTGGGTTCCAAGCGCACCGCCGACCAGCACGAACTTCTCGTTGGTCTTGGCGAACTCGACGGCTGTCTTGGCCACCGCCACCGGATCCTTACACCACGCAAGCGCGGTCGGACCTTTCAGCATTGGCCTTATGCCGTCGAA
>DAICYU010000486.1 GCA_027311485.1 Acetobacteraceae bacterium | reverse complement strand
GTTGCCGGCGAAGAACGCGGCATCGACCTTGGCATTGTCGAACCCGGACATTGCGCCGGTGTCCAGACCAAGGGCGCGTGCCGCGATCATCAAATAGGCGCCCTGCAGGGTTCCGTTGCGGAACGCGGTTGTTGCCGCCAGTGCGTCGTTGCTGGTGAACCAGGATGTCGCATCCGGGTTGTGTGGGAACAGTTGCGGCAGCTTTTCATAGAAGTGTGGATCGTAGGCAACAATGACGGTCACCGGCGCCGCCATGGTCTTTTCCATGTTCCCGGAGGACAATGCCGGGGCCAGCTTTTCCTTGCCTTCCTTGGTGCGGATGAAAACGAACCGCGCGGGTGAGCTGTTGGCCGATGTGGGACCGAACTTCAGCAGATCATACAATTGATGGATCTGTTCATCAGTTACGGGCTCGTCATGCCACTTGTTATGCGTCCGTGCTTCGCGGAACAATAAATCCAGCCCGGCGGCTTCAATGGTCATCGGCAACTCCTGAGGTCATGCTGCGGCGCAGCGTGCGCGATGGTCACGGCTTCGTCAATCGGCGACGCCGTGACATGCACTCAGAACTCGACCTGCTCCACCGCGACCACTTCCGGCACATAGTGGCGTAGCATGTTTTCGATGCCGTGCTTCAGCGTGGCACTGGAAGACGGGCAGCCCGAGCATGACCCCTGCATGTGCAACCTGACGATCCCGTCGCGATAGCCGCGGAAAACGATGTCGCCGCCGTCGCCGGCGACGGCCGGACGTACGCGGGTATCGAGCAGCTCCTTGATCTGATCGACCACTTCCCGGTCGGCCGGATCAATGTCCTCCTCATCCAGGTCGTCGGCCTCGCCTTCAATCACCGGCCGGCCGGCAACGAAATGGTCCATGATCACACCCAGGACCTGCGGCTTCAGCGACTGCCAGGATTCCAGGTCATTACGAGTGACGCTGATGAAGTCGGCCCCCAGGAACACGCGGGCAACGCCCGGCAGTTCGAACAGGGCGGTGGCAAGCGGGCTGCGCACGGCGCTGGCAGCGGATGCGAAATCGGCGCTGCTCAGGCCCATGACTTCACGTCCGGGCAGGAACTTCAATGTTGCCGGGTTGGGCGTGCCTTCGGTTTCGATGAACATCGGTCGGCTACCTTTGTGCTGCGGGCCAATCAGGACTGTGGCGGTCCTCTCAATGCAGTTACATCGGTCGGAAACACGGTCCTGGCAAGTGGCCTGTTCAGCCTTCAGTCGGCGGCGATGGAAACGCCGCCCAGACGTGCGGATTCGGCATAGGCGCGGACGGCGTCGCCGAAATGCTCAAAAATCGCGCGGGATACGGTATCCGTCTGCCAGTCATACTCCGGGTGCCACTGCACTCCCACCGCGTAGCCGACAGCCGGCCCGGCCTGGCTGGCGACGACCCGTACTGCCTCTATGGTGCCATCCGGTGCAATCCCTTCCACCACCAGCCCCGGCGCGAGCCGGTCAATGCCCTGGTTGTGCAGGGAGTTCACCGCGATCTCAGACGCCCCGGCCAGGCGATGCAACCAGCCGCCCGGGATTACGCGCAGCCCGTGCGCTTTACCCTGCCGCACCCGTGCCGAGGGCTGCATCGGCGTCGAATGGTCGATACGGCCCGGCAGATCCTGCAGCCGCTGGTGCAGGGAGCCCCCGAGGGCGACATTCAGTTCCTGAAACCCGCGGCAAATCGCCAGCAGTGGCACACCGCGCGCCACCGCGGCCCGGATCAGCGGCAGCGTCAGGCCGTCGCGGGCCGGGTCCTCCGGCGTGCCCTCGGCGTGCGGCGGACCATCATACAGTGTCGGTTGCACGTTCGACCGGCTGCCGGTCAGGATAATGCCGTCCAATCGGTCCAGCAGCGTTTCAATGTCGGCCGCGGGCCCATTCGCCGGCAGCAGCACTGATACGCCACCAATCACAAGATCGGTGGCACGCACATATGTATCGGACGCTGCATGATTGGGCATGCCGAACACGCCGAACTGCTTGGTGCAGCAACTGATGCCGACGAGCGGCTTGACAACACGCGGTGACCTCATGGCAGGGAAGATCATTCCCGAATTTCAAGGCGAAAAGAAGACATTTCTAGACCTGATGACACATGTCCGTCATGCATCGCTGGTTTCAACCTCAACGCCCCTGATCTCCGGCCGGCAAATCGATCTGCTTGAACAAATTCTGATCGATGCTGATGCCGGTGCGCACGTCGGATAACGTGACCCGGGTTTCACGCTGCTGCGCATCCACCACGATCCATTGCCGCAGCGTCAGCGGCGGTTCGGTGAAGATCAGCGTCAGGGAGCCGTCGCCCGGTGTTTCCGTGCGCACCAGGGTTATTTGAATCTGTCCGGGCTGGTGCTGCATCGCGGTCACGGTGACCTTGCCTGAGAGCTTCACGTGGTCGGCGAGCAGAATGCCCAGCGGTGTCCGGCTGAGGGAGATATTGCTGGTCTGCTGCAACGATGAATCTTGGAAGGTCAGCACGCCGTAGGCCGCAATCAGCAGGAACGGGGACGGCGGATCATACTGGAAGCGCATGCGGCCTGGCCGTTCCATCCAGGCCGTGCCCTGGGAAATGGCGCCATCCTGCGCCACCTGAGTGAAATGCGCCCGCAGCGTCTTGATGCCGTCCAGATATTGCTCGACTCGTGCAATATCAGCGCGGTCTTGAGGGGTCAGGCGTGCTTCCTGCACCGCGGCAACCGCATGGTGCAGGGGAAGCAGGGCGGCGGTTGAAACCAGCAGGGTGCGGCGTGACAGCATAGGTTCCGATTTGGCGCGCCCGGCACGGTAATGCAAACCGGCATCGCGTTCTGGCAGGGATGCCAGAACCGCTATTCTGCCGCGACCGGGACGGAGGCGGCCCAGAGTTCGGGCTGCAGTTCCTCCTTCCGGTCGGGAAAGAACAGCGCACAGCCCAGCGTGACCACGCAGAATGCTGACAGCACCAGCGTCACGGCAGTCAGGCTGCCGGTGTGGTCATGCAGGATCGCCACCACCGGCGCCGCCGCAGCAGCCCCCAGGAACCCGACGAAGAACCGCACGGAATAAATCCGCGCCCGCAATTCGGGCGAGATGTAGCGCGCCGCCATCGTCTCGTTCACCGTCACCTGCCCGAAGATCGACGCCGCGACCACCCCGGCCAGCGGCAGAACCAGCCAGCCATCTGCGAAAGACAGCGCCGCCATCGCCGGCGTCAGCACAAGGCTCACCGGAAGGAACACCTTCTTCAGGGTCGTGCGGTCGATCATGCGCCCGACCGAAAACTGGGTCAGCGCCCCACATAGGGTCACCAGGAAGGCCGCCGCGCCGACCAACGGCAGCAGCGTCGCGCTGCTGGCTAGACGTTCCTGCATCAGCTTTGGCAGCAGAATAGTGAAAGCGTTGAACACCAGGCCAGAGCTTGCCGCGATCAGCATCAACACCATGACCGCCCGCCGCACCAGATGACGCGGAATCGCCGGGAATGGCCTGGCGGTGGCCGTCCGCTCCACATGCGCCACCGGCACGCGCATCCAGACCAGGCCCAGAAGCACACATAGCGTGCCCGGTGCGATGAACGCCGCCCGCCATCCCACCGACCCGGCCAGGAACGCCGTCACCACCGGGGCCAGCGCCACCCCGAAATTCCCGAACACCCCATTCACCCCGATGGCTCGGCCAGGGCGCTCGCC
>DAICYU010000485.1 GCA_027311485.1 Acetobacteraceae bacterium | reverse complement strand
GGGTTCGGAAACAGCGCAAGCTGCAGTTGCCCCACCGTCTGCGGCGCCGTCTGTCCTGCCAACGTGACCTGCACCTGCCCTGAGGTATTGATCGTCACCCCGGTCGCCGTCGGCGGAATCTGCAAGCCCGGCTGCACTGTGTAGCCGTCCGCTGTCACGATCGTTCCATCGGGCGCCAGGGCGAACGTGCCATCCCGCGTATAGGCGGTTTGCCCGCCCGGCAGTGTGATCTGAAAATAGCCGCTGCCCTGGATCGCCAGGTCGAGCGTATTCGATGTCTGTTGCAGGTTCCCCTGTTCATTGATCGGGTAGATGGCCGCGGTCTTCACGCCAAGGCCGACCTGCGCACCAGACGGCACGATCGTTCCGCTGTCGGAGCTGTTCGAGCCCACCCGTCTCAGGTTCTGATAGATCAGATCCTGAAATTCCACCCGGCTTCGCTTGAAGCCGGTCGTCGTCATATTGGCGATATTGTTGGATATGACCTCCACATTGGTCTGCTGCGCCTGCATTCCGGTGCCGGCGATATCGAGCGCGCGCATTTTCCGCTGTTCTCCTGTGGCATTTTGTCACTGGCCCAAACAGGCCTACTGGGCTGGCAGTATCTTCTGGATGGCGCTCTGCTGGCGGTCGCTCTCCGCCTGGATAAACTGTGTAACGAACTCGAACTGACGCTGGGTGTCGATCATGCGCGTCATCTCCAGCACCGGTTGCACATTGGAATCCTCCACCGCACCCTGGACGATTGCTGGGGAGGCGACGGGCGAGGTTGCCGAATCGGCAATAAAATTCGTTCCACCCTCAGCCCGCAGCGCCATCGGGTCGCTCGGCTGCACCACCCCGATCTTGCCAAGCTGGCCGCTTTCGGATGACACAGACCCGTCGCTGGCGATCGTCACCTGCACCTCGGTCGGCGGGATCTTGATAGGCTTGCCGTTGATATCCAGAACAGGATTGCCGTTGCTGTCGGCAAGCGTGCCGTCAGGCAACGGGCCGAACCGCCCGTCCCGCGTCAGCCGCGGGCCGTTCTTGGTGTTGATCGTGAAATAACCAGTGCCACTCAGCGCAAGATCATATGGATTGCCCGTATGCGTGACGGTGCCAGCCTGTGCCTCCCGCCACGTGGCACGGTCCTGGGTGTAGCTGATCGATCGGATACCCCCGACCGGCGCCGTACCCTGCTGCCGGTCGATCCAGTCGCTGAACTGCACCCGCTCCGCCCGATAGCCGGGCGTGTTCGCATTGGCCAGGTTGTTGGCGATGACATCCATCGTGCGCTGCTGCGCCGTCAGGCGCGATGTGGCGAGTGCGGTCGTGATGTCCATGCAGGCGTCACCCGAAAGGTTCGGACAACGGATCAGCAAGCCGCATGCCACCGCACCGATCAGTGGAAGCAGCGCCAAGCGGTTGATTTTACGCGTCCCGGGCGGCCGTGATCCCAAGCGACGCCCGGCAAAATCTGCCACGCGGCAATTCTTGCCGATCCGATCCGCCCGGGCCGGTGTATCGATTGGTGGGCTCGGACGCCGAGGCGGCCGGCCGGCGGCGGGGCGTGGCCCAGAGATGGTGGCCCAGGGGTGGGTGGCTATACGGCGCGGATCGCATTAGGGGTACTCCCTCTTTTCCCGCGTCACCCCACGAGTTTCCATGCAAGTCCTGCGCTCGGTAAAACGGCTTTTGTCAGATCCGTCAGGTCGTTTCGGCCGCCTGTTCAAGACCGGCGGCCCTGTTTGGTTCTGGCTGGCGCCTCCGTTCGTGCAGCGATCCCGCAGCCGCGTCTACGTCGCCAGCCGGCCGGATTCGGACTTCGTTCATCATGAGCACCCCGAACTTTCCGACCTGGCGGACAGCTGGGTGCACCATAATCCGAAGAATTCGTTCGACCTGCCGCGGCTTTACGCCCTGGCCTTCAACATCAAGCAGGTGATGGCGGAAGATGTGCCCGGTGACTTTGCGGAACTGGGCGTGTTCCGCGGCAATTCGGCTGCGGTCCTGGCCCACTATGCCCGCCGCCAAGGCAGGCGGGTTGTTCTGTTCGACACGTTTGAGGGCTTCGACGCCAAGGACCTGGTCGGAATCGACGGCAACAAGGGTCAGGGTTTCGTCGAGACGTCGCTGGGGACCGTGCAGTCGGTCGTCGGCGATCCATCAGCCATCTATGTCAGGGGATGGTTCCCCGGTTCGGTGACGCCCGAGGTCGAGGACCGGCGCTATGCGATCGCGCACCTGGATTGCGATCTGTATGAGCCGATGATCGCAGGCCTGAGATTTTTCTATCCCAGGCTGTCGCCGGGTGGGTTGCTGATCATCCACGACTACGGCGGTGTGCATTGGGACGGCGCCAAGCGGGCAGTCGACGAATTTATCGCTGGGATCAGTGAAAGACTGGTGCAAATCCCCGACAAATCCGGCACCGCGATGATCAGGAAAGCGGCCGAGCGGGGCGTTCCTTAGCGGTCAGGCGTTGCAGCGGGAAACCTTTTGTTAACCCTTGTCTGCCACCCTGACGGGCATGAGCGCCCCAACGCCCGACGCCGCCAAGGATGCGGCAGAGCCGCCCGCCAAGAAAGGCGGCAGGCGCAAGCTGATCCTGTTGGCAATTCCGGTCGTCTTGCTGCTGGCTGCCGCGGCACTCTGGTTCACCGGTATCCTGCCGCACCTGCTTGGGATGGAGAAGCCAAAGCAACAGCAGACGGCTGAGAAGAAGCCGGAGCCTCCCACCTATATCGATCTGCCGGAGATGGTGGCCAACCTGAACAGCAATGCCCACCGGCCCAGCTATATCAAGCTCATCGCGCGGATCGAGGTGCCGAAAGCCGCTGATGTGGAGAAGGTCAAAGCAGCCATGCCCCGTCTGCAGGATGTAATGCAGACGTATTTACGAGAAATGCGGCCGGAGGAGTTGCGCGGCTCCGCCGGGACCTACCGGCTGCGTGAGGAGCTGCTGAACCGCGCCAACGCAGCCGTTGCGCCCGCCAGGGTGAGCGATGTGCTGTTCACCCAGATGTTGGTCCAATGAGCGGAACGACCGAACCGTCCCCCGGGTCATCAGGCGATCCGTCCGCCGACCCATCCGACGACGAACTTGCCGCGGCCTGGGACGCGGCAACCGAGCCATCCGGCGCATTGGACAGCACGCAGGCGGCGCGTGAGCTGAACCAGGCCGAAATCGACAGCCTGTTAGGCTTTGACCAGGGTGCATCGGACGGTGAAGCACGCACGGGCATGCAACGCATCATCAGCTCCGGCCTCGTGTCGTACGAGCGCCTGCCGATGCTGGAGATCGTGTTCGACCGGCTGGTACGCATCATGTCCACCAGCCTGCGCAACTTCACCTCCGACAATGTCGAGGTCGGCATCGACAACATCATTAGCCTGCGTTTCGGCGACTACCTGAATTCGATCCCACTGCCGGCGATGCTGGCCGTGTTCAAGGCCGAGGAGTGGGACAACCAGGGCCTGATGGTGATCGATTCGGCGATGATCTACTCGATCGTCGATGTGCTTCTAGGCGGCCGCCGCGGTGCGGCATCGCTGCGGATCGAGGGACGGCCCTATACCACCATCGAGCGAACGCTGGTCGAACGCCTGATCCAGGTTGTACTGGCCGATCTTTCCACCAGCTTCGATCCGCTGTGCCCGGTGACGTTCCGTTTCGAGCGGCTGGAGGTCAATCCGCGGTTCGCC
>DAICYU010000484.1 GCA_027311485.1 Acetobacteraceae bacterium | reverse complement strand
ATGCTCGGCAGACCGGCAAGCTGGGCTGCGTGGTAACCACCGCCGGCCCCGGCTGCACCAATGCGGTGACCGGCATCGCGACCGCGTTCCGCTCCGAAAGCCCGATCCTGCATATCGGCGGGCAAAGTGCCCTGTCCCAGTGGCGTATGGGCGGGCTCCAGGACCTGCCGCATGTCGATATGATGCGCCCGATCACGAAGTTCGCCTCCACGGTGATGTCCACCGAACGCGTGGCGGACATGGTGAGCATGGCGGCCCGCGAATGTTTCGCCGGCGCCTATGGGCCTTCCTACCTGGAAATCCCGCGCGACGTGCTGGACCGGGAGGTTGATATAGCCCGCGTCACGATCCCGAAGCCCGGGCACTACCGCGCCTCGACGAAGTCGGTGGGCGATCCGCGCGACATTGAACGGCTGGCGGACATCCTGGTCAATGCGGAACGCCCGGCGATCCTGTTCGGCCAGCAGGTCTGGGCGGCGCGCGGACATGAGGAAGCCGTCGCGCTGCTGCGCGGCCTGGACATTCCCGGCTACTTCAACGGCGCCGCGCGCGGCATCCTGCCGCCGGGCGACCCGCACCATTTTGATCGCACCCGCTCGCTCGCGTTCGGCAAGGCCGACGTGGTGGTGATCGTCGGCACGCCGTTCGACTTTCGCATGGGCTACGGGCGGCGGATCAACGTTCCCTGCCTGGTGCAGATCGACCTCGACTATCGCACCGTCGGCAAGAACCGCGACATCGATTTCGGCATCGCCGGCGATCCCGGCGCGGTCCTGAACGCGGTGCTGCAGGCCGCCAGCGGCCGCCTGAAGAACGACAAGCGGCAGGCGCGCCAACAATGGATGCGCGACCTGACGAAGGCCGAGGACTCGGCGCTGGAAAAGCTGATGCCGATGTTCACCTCCGACCAGTCGCCGATCCACCCCTATCGCGTGGCCTATGAAATCAACGAATTCCTCACCGAGGACACGATCTACGTCGGCGACGGCGGCGACGTCGTGACGATCTCGGCCCAGGCCGTCAGGCCGCGGTCTCCGGGGCACTGGATGGACCCCGGCGCGCTTGGCTCGCTGGGTGTCGGCACCGGTTTCTCGATGGCGGCGAAGCTGGCGCATCCGCAGAAGGAGGTGCTCTGCTACTACGGCGACGGCGCCTTCGGCATGACCGCCTTCGACATGGAAACAGCCGATCGTTTCGGCGCGCCGTACATCGCGGTGATCGGCAACAATTCGGCGATGAACCAGATCCGCTATGGGCAGATGGCGAAGTACGGGCCGCAGCGGGGCAATGTCGGCAACAAGCTGGGCGACATGCACTTTTCGCACTTCGCCAAGATCTGGGGCGGCCAGGGCGAGGAGGTGCACGAGGCCTCGCAGATCGCCCCGGCCCTGCGCCGAGCACGGGAATTCGTGGCAAGTCATGGCAAGTCGGCGATCGTGAATATCTGGGTCGATCCGAACGAATACGCGCCGGGGACCAAAGCCCAGACGATGTACAAGTAACCGCAAGGGCAACGGCGCGGGCCTGGTTTGCATCGCGCCGCCACGGCCGCGACGGCACCCGGGCGACCCGCCCGCGCCGTCGCAGCGTGGATGGCCGGTTCACCCCGGCCATGACCGGTTCAAGTTAGGGAGACAGCTAGAATGACCAAAGCACTCGAAGGCGTCCGCATCCTGGACTTCACCCATGTCCAGTCCGGGCCGACCTGCACGCAGTTGCTCGCCTGGTTCGGCGCAGACGTGATCAAGGTTGAACGTCCGGGCGTCGGCGACATCACACGCGGGCAGCTGCAGGATATCAAGGGCGTGGACAGCCTGTATTTCACTATGCTGAACCACAACAAGCGGTCGATTACGATCGATGGACGCGACAAGCACGGCAAGGAAGTGCTGGAAGCGCTGGTCAAGTCCTGCGATGTCATGGTGGAGAACTTCGCCCCTGGCGCGCTGGACCGCATGGGCTTCACCTGGGAGCGTATCCAGGAACTGAACCCGCGGATGATCCTTGCCTCGATCAAGGGTTTCGGCCCGGGCCCGTACGAGGACTGCAAGGTCTATGAGAACATAGCCCAGTGCGCGGGCGGCGCGGCGTCCACCACCGGGTTCGACGATGGACCGCCGCTGGTCACCGGCGCGCAGATCGGCGATTCGGGCACCGGGCTGCATCTGGCCCTGGGCATTGTCTGCGCCCTGTTCCAGCGCAACAGCACGGGCAAGGGCCAGAAGGTCACCGTGGCGATGCAGGACGGGGTGCTGAACCTGTGCCGCGTCAAACTGCGCGACCAGCAGCGGCTGGCGCATGGGCCGCTGGCGGAATACCCGCAATATCCCGACGGCACGTTCGGGGAGGCTGTGCCGCGCGCCGGCAACGCATCCGGCGGCGGGCAACCCGGTTGGATCCTGAAGTGCAAGGGCTGGGAAACCGACCCGAACGCCTACATCTATTTCATCGCCCAGGCGCCGGTGTGGGAACCGATCTGCGACATCATCGGCAAGCCCGAATGGAAGACGCACCCGGACTATGCCAAGCCCGCCGCGCGCCTGCCGCGTCTGAAGCACATCTTCGACACGGTCGAGCAGTGGACCATGACCAAGACCAAGTTCGAGGTGATGGACATCCTGAACGAGTACGACATTCCCTGCGGGCCAATCCTGTCGATGAAGGAACTGGCGGAGGAACAGTCGCTGCGCGCCACCGGCACGGTGGTCGAGGTCGATCACCCGATCCGCGGCAAATACCTGACCGTGGGCAACCCGATCAAGTTGTCGGACAGCGCGTCCGAGGTTGAACGTTCACCGCTGCTGGGGGAACACACGGAAGAAATTCTGCGCACCGTGCTGGGCTTCGAGGGCAGCCAGCTGGCTGAGTATCTGGCCTCCCCAGGACTTGGCGGGGCCGCCCGGGCAGCGGAATAGACAGGCCGCCGCATGATCGGTCGCGTGGGCGCCAGACTGGCCCCGCGCGACTGACACGTGCAAATCCAACCGAAAAGTGTATGATCCGGCGCCAAACAGCCGGCACCCGACCGGACATCCTTGACTTTTGCCCGCGCAATCCCGATACCCCGCGCGGCACGCGCTGGTGCAAGACATCTTGCATACCTGATTCGCGATCTGTCGTCCGGCGCGGGCATCGCGCCTCACGGCCGAGCGTTGAACACGAGCCATCGTAGAACGCACTTATGCCATATACTGGACCGGATTTGACCGACACAACGACGGCTGCGCCGGAAACGACCGAAGCGGAACCCCAGGTCGCGGGAACCCCCGTCGCGGCGGCAGCCGATGCCGACAACAACAAAGCGCCCGCGCCGGAGCCGGTTGCCGTCCAATCCACCGCATCCGACGACAGCAGCGCACCGACAACAGAAGCCGCCGCAACGTCCCCCGCCGACGCTGCGACCAAAAATGCTGCGACCGAAGGCAGGGCAGAAGGCCAGCCCGCCCCGGCCGCGCTCGTGGCGCATGACAGCCAGCCGGCTGCCGAACGATCCGAACCCGTTTCGGCCGCTGAAGACTCCGCCCACGCTGAGCCGCCCCACGCGCAGGCGACGAGCGAGAGCTCGGTTGACGCCTCCGCCGAAGCCGAACGCGCATCAGACCTTGCGCCCGAACCGGCCGTGGCCTCCGAAGTGACTGCGGCCATTGCGGATGGCCCGGCCGCCGTCGAAGGCGCCGTGTCGGCTGATCCCGGG
>DAICYU010000483.1 GCA_027311485.1 Acetobacteraceae bacterium | reverse complement strand
CGATGGGCAGGATTGCCAACTCGCTGCCATGAGACAATTGCAGCTGATCGAGTGACGGCATTTCGTAAATGCAGGGGACGCACCAAGTCGCCCAGAAATTCACTAGGACGAGCTTTCCGCGTAGAGCTACGAAATCAATGACGCTGCCGCCAGAGGTGAGGATCGGCGTGCGCGGGGTCGCCATGGGTGGGCGTAGTATCGTATATTGACCGCCACGGCTGTAGAATGGCGGCGGATTGCCGGCCGCCTCAGCTTTTCGCACGGCTGCGGAGCTACACGAAACTGCGGCGAGTGTCGCGACTAAGCTGCGGCGGCGTAACCTGCTGATCATCGGCTAACGGTCGGTGCATTTTGCTCCGGAGCAAGGGGTCCAAGCCAACCCGCTCTGGCTTCCGTGGCCACTGCAAGCACCGCCAGGCCCAAACCGCCCAGGCCCAAACCGCCCAGCCCCACGTAAAAGCGCACTGGCTCGAAATAGGTCAGGAGCGCGGTCGCTCCGAAAATGAGCAGAAACACCTTGTTGCAGATGGGACAGGCCACGCCGAAGAAGTTTACCACAGAGGACATGCTCATCCCTTGTATGCCGCAGTAAGGGCGGCGAATAGTGACGTAGAGCCCGAGTAGGGTAGATTGTGCTGCTAGCAGTGGTATTTCGTATTTCTTTGCAGGCACCATGCGAATGAAGAAAGGGTTTGGCCACAGAGCTGCCACGATGCTGAGGACAACAAACGAGAGGAGCGCGGCGGCAATGCCGAAAACGGCCTTGCGGAACATCCAGCTATTGCGAACCGTCACCGACATCACTGCCCTGTCCCTTTCCGCTTCCGCGCTTCCTGGACAAGTTTCTCAAGAATGTCGAGGGACACTGCGCCAGTTACCATCTCCTGGTTTACCAGAAAGGTCGGCGTTCCCCTCACGCCAATCAGGTCGCCGAGCACCAGGTTGCGGCGAAGCTCAGCAAGGACTTCTGGTCCGTCCTTCTCCTGACGGACCATAGCCGGGGCCAGCCCGACGGACTGCGCTGTTTGGAAAATCCGGGCTTCGTCGATTGGGCCTTGCAGCGCGAACATCGCCGCATGGAAAGAGGCGTAGGCACCGTGCCTGGCAGCAACCAGAGCCACCTTCGAGGCAATGATCGATTCCCGGCTGAGGATCGGGTATTCCTTCATGACCAGCTTGATCCGCGGCTCCTTACCGATCAGCTCAACGAGCTTCGGCGCCATCACCTTGCAATAAGGACAGCGGTAATCGAAGAACTCGACGATGCTGATGTCGCCTTGGGCGTCGCCCAACACCGGCGATGCTGCATCCTCCAGCAGGTCGGCTGAGATCAGGTCAGCAAGCGCCGCGCGTTGCGACGCGGTTGGCACAGAAAGCATTTTCGGAGCGGATTGCTGCTGAGCATTTGCCTCAGAGGATCCCAACACCGCAAGGGCGGCGGTAACCCAAAGCAAGTTGCGACGTCCGACGCCGCTCGCGTCGTCGCGGGCGAGCGTGGCGAGATCTAATCCCTTCAACATTGGCCGCCTTTGACGTTGATGGATTCCGCAAGCGGTGATCGCGGCGTGCTCAGCGCAGGCACCTCGGATGCCCGCTCGTCCGACAATTGCCTCACGGACGCTCGGCGCTCCGACGTTTGACGTCTGCCCGATACGCCGACCGCAACCGTGCGGGGAGGAGAGATCACGAACAGGAGAGGATTCAGGCCGGGCTGCGGCTGAGTCGGGAGCCCGCGCGACCGCATCACCAAGACTGGCTGAGTCAGGCGATAGCCTAGTTCTCGTAACCGTCCAATCCGGGCGTGCTTAACGCTCACTTCGCCGGCCTGCAGGTCGGCCGAGACATCCTGTACGGTCGCACTTTACTTAACGGCTTTCGTGACTGCGGCGGCGCATGGCCGTCCGTCACCCCCAAAACCTTGAGCTTCAATGCCATGGCCCTCCTCGAACGGAATCTAGGTTGCAACCTTCCCATTTTGGAAGGTCAACCCGCTTTCGCGCCGACCACCCGTTCGCGCCATGGCACCGGCGAGCGGGTCTAAACAAGAGCGAACAGCGCCACGCGCTTGCCCAGGTCATCTGTACTTTCAAGCAAGGGCGTATTGAACCGGGCCGGGTTTTCCGGAGATCGAAACTCTTGAGTAGAGTGAGGTCATGATGACGAAGAAAAAACCACCATTCCCGGGCGAAGTGCGTGAGCGCGCGGTTCGTATGGTCCTGGAGCACAGAGGGGAGCATCCGACGCAATGGGCGGCGATCACCTCTGTGGCCGGCAAAATCGGCTGCACCGGGGAGACGCTGCGCAACTGGGTGCGGCAAGCCGAGCGCGATCAAGGTTTACGGCAGGGACCGACGACGTCGGAGGCGGAGCGCATCAAGGCGCTGGAACGAGAGAACCGGGAACTGCGGCAGGCCAATGAGATCCTGCGCAAGGCCTCGGCCTATTTTGCGGTGGCGGAGCTCGGCCGCCCGTTCAACAAATGATCACGTTCATCGACACTCATCGCGATGTCTACGGGGTCGAGCCGATCACGCGCCTCCTGCCGATCGCCTCGTCGACATATCATGAGCATGCCCGCCGTATCCGGGAACCGCAGCGTCTACCCACTCGCGAGAAGCGGGATGCCGCGCTCAGCCGAGAGATCCTGCGCGTGCATACGGAGAATTTCGGGGTCTATGGCCGTCGGAAGGTCTGGCGGCAACTGCTGCGGGAGGGCATCAAGGTTGCCCGCTGCACGGTCGCGCGGCTCATGCGGCAACTGGGGTTGAAGGGCGTCATCCGCGGCAAAGGGGTGAAGACCACGGTGCCGGACAAGGCGGTGGCCTGCCCACTCGACAAGGTTCAGCGCCAGTTCCGGGCTCCTGGCCCGAACAGGCTGTGGCTCAGTGATTTCACCTATGTGTCGACCTGGCAGGGCTTCGCCTATGTCGCCTTCATCATTGATGCCTTCGCCCGCCGGATCGTCGGCTGGCGCGTCTCCCGCCATGCCCGGGCCGATTTTGTGCTCGACGCCCTCGAGCAGGCGCTGCATGCACGGCGGCCGGTCAGCAAAGGCGGCCTTGTTCACCACTCGGATCGCGGGTCTCAATATGTCGGCATTCGCTACGCCGAGCGCCTGGCTGAAGCGGGCATCGAACCATCCGTCGGCAGCGTCGGAGATTCCTATGACAATGCGCTCGCGGAAACGGTCAACGGCCTCTACAAGGCAGAGGTCATCCATCGCCAAACGTCCTGGAAAAGCATTGAGGCTGTCGAACTCGCGACCCTGGCCTGGGTTGATTGGTTTAACAACAGTCGTCTTCTCGAGCCGATCGGCAACATCCCGCCCGCAGAGGCCGAGGCAAACTACTATGCAGCACTTGAGCCCATGCCCATAGCGGCGTAGCGACTCAAACAATCCAGTCTCCGGGAAATCCGGGCCGGTTCAAGAATGACAAATGACCACTTGATCGCCCAAACGCCGCGTTCGGTTGAAGCGATGCTGGGATCGATCACGCCATGCGTATGCCCATGGCCGCCGCTGCCGCCGTGCTCGTGTCCGTGACCGCCGCCGCCGGGATACTGGTCGAAACCGCCCAAGCCAAACCAATCGCGAATTTTATCAATCATATCAGCAGCCTCTAAAGATATTTCGCGAGCGTCTTGAACTCGCGCAGGGCTTGTTCCCCGGTCAGGCCGCCTTCGGTCAGGGCATC
>DAICYU010000482.1 GCA_027311485.1 Acetobacteraceae bacterium | reverse complement strand
CAGGACCCGGCGCTGATCGCGTTCCAGGATCGCGTCGAGGCAACGCTCGATCCGTCGCTGGCATCCGACGCGGCCGTGGTAAGCCTGACCCTCGCCGATGGCAGGCGCCTGACCGCCCGCACAGATCACGCCATCGGCAGTGCCGCTCGGCCGATGACCGATGCCGAACTGGAAGGCAAATTCGTCGGCATGGCCATACCGGTGCTGGGACCGGAACGCACCCGGGCGCTGATGACGCAGTGCTGGGCGGTGGCGTCCTTAGCGGACGCGGCGGAGCTGATTCGGCTTGCGGCGTAGTATTGGGTTGCAGGGCTTCGTAAGCTGGATACTTCAGCAAAGGTCAAGTCTCGCGCGTCCGTGATGCGCTCTACCAGATCAGGCGCCAGTCGGTCCGGACAAAGGTCGCCCACCGTGTGGATGGTTCTTTAGCGTTCCGGTCTTGCTCATCCCTATCGAGGCGCCCAGTCATAAAGGCGCCGCGCCATCAGGCCCTGATCAGCCCGCCCATCGGTTCGGCGTCCGTGCTGCCGGGAAACACCTGTGCCAGCGCCTGGGCGTCCAGGTTCAGGTGCGCCGCCAGGATGCCCTTGGCGACCGAACGCAGATCGGCCGTGGGGGCGAGGTCCCGGTTCTCGAACAACTGCCGGTCCCGCAGCCCCGGCCAGGTGGCGCGGACGCTGCCACCGGCGATGGCCCCGCCCAGCAGCAAGGCGACCGTGGCGGTGCCGTGGTCGGTGCCGCCGGTACCGTTGACACGCGCAGTGCGTCCGAACTCGGTCATGACCAGCACGGCGGTCGCCGCCCAGGCAGGACCCAGGGCGGCCTTCAGCGCCGTCATGCCGGCGTCGAGCTGCCTTAGCGGGCCGGGCAGACGATTGACCTGTGCGGTGTGGGTGTCCCAGCCGCCCAGTTCCAGCGCGGCGATGCGCGGGCCGTCCGGCGCGCGCAGCATCTCTCCGGCGGCACGGGCCAGGGCGGGGAATGCGTTGCGGCCCTTGGGCTCCTCGGCATCGGCGGCCATCATCCCGGCGCTGAAGCCGCGGGCGCGCAGCCCCTCGGCGATGGCGGGGCCGGTGACCGGATCATGCGCATTCAGCGCGGCGATGCGGCCGTACAGCGCGGCATCCGGCTGGGCAAAGCCATGCGGTGCCCAGTTCGCCACCTGGGCCGGGCCGCGCAGCAGCAGCGGGACCGACACGCCGATGGCCACAGCGTCACCCTCAGGGCCTCCGGACCGGGCGCCCGGCAGTCCGGCGACCGTGCGATTGAGCCAGCCGCTGGTCATCCGGTGGTCGGCGCCGGATTCGAGGTAGTCCTGCGCTTCGAAATGGCTGCGCACGCGGTAGCAGCCGGCCACGGCATGAACCAGGGTCGCCTGACCTGCCTTGTACATTTCATATAGACCCGTCAGCGCGGGATGCAGGCCGTAGAACCCGCCCAGGTCGAGCAGACCGTCCGGCTGGTTCGGCGGTGGCGGCAGGATGGCGCCGCGCAGGCCGGCCAGGGCCGGGTCGCCGTATGGCACCACCGTGGCCATTCCGTCCAGTGCACCGCGTAGGATGACGACGACCAGCCGGCGTTCGGTGGGTGCGGCGGCCATTGCCAGATGGGTTCGGCCAAGGCTCGCGCAGGTGGCAAGGCCCAGCAAGGTGTGGCGGCGGGAAAGGGGGCGGGAAAGCAGGGCCATGGGTCAGCGCCTTTGGAATTCGGGACTGGTCAGCAGAAGCGTCATCGCGTCGCGGCGTGATCCGGCATGGCGGATGGCCTCACGCGTGTCGCGGCCGAGGAGCGGGCCGAGGGTGATTTCGGCGATGTCGTCGACGTCGCGTGTGCCGATACGTCCGGCGAAGCCGCTGGCCCAGTCGATCCGGCGCAGCATCGCCTCGGGCGCGGCCCAGTCGGCGGCGCGGTCCGGCCAGCCGTTCGGCGCCGGCGCGGTCCACACCGGCTGGCCGAGGCCGGCGAGAATGCCGAGCATCGGGACGGTGTCGGGGGGGAGGTCGAGGCTGCGGACGGCGGCGATGACGTAGTCCTGCGGGGTGCGCAGCTTGCCGCCGGGCTGCCAGGCGGCATCCAGATGCACCAGGGCGGCAGCCGCGGCGCCCAGGTTGCCGCCGGTGTCACGCAGCACAGTCTCGATCGTGCCGACCACGTCTGCCGGCGGTGTGTCGGCGACGAAATGGCGGACGAGTTTGGTCGCCAGGAAGCGGTGGGTTGCCGGGTGGTCTGCCAGGAAGTGCAGGGCCGCGACACCGCCGGCCTGGTCCGGCGGGAATTCCTGCCGCAGCATGGTCTGCGTACCCGGCTCATGCGCGGCTGGGTGATAGCGGAAGCCGGGCACATCCGCCCGCATGTCCACCGACCAGCCGGTCAGGATCTTCGCGAAGGCGGTGACGTCGGCCTGGGTATAGCCGGCGTCCGGGCTGAGGGTGTGCAGTTCCAGGCACTCGCGAGCCAGGTTCTCGTTCAGGCCGCGATGGGTGCGCAGCCCGGCCGGGCTGTCCGGACCAACCGAACCTGCGTTGTCAAGGTACAGCAGCATCGCCGGATGGCACATCACGGCCACCAGCATGTCGCTGAACCGGCCGGTGACATGCGGGCGGATCGCTTCTTCCACGAATGCCCCCGCCAGCGCGGCGCACTGGCCACGGCGGAGCGAGACGGTGAAGTGGTTGGTCCAGAACCAGACCAGCCTTTCACGGAACGGCGCCGGCGTTGTCACCGCGTTGGCCAACTGCGCCGCGGCCTGGGTACGGTACAGCTTGCGGCTGAGCGACTCGCCGGGAGCGGGCTTCGTCTCCCGGTCGTGGCGCAGCGCGGTCAGGCCGATGACGGTGCTGGGCGGTTCGGCAAAACGCGCCGGGTCGGGCCGTTGCAGCTGCTCCAGCAGCCAGCCGGGCGGGTCGGCGGGAAGTGGCTCCGTGCCGCGGCGGCCTAAGCCGAACCGCACCAGGGCGTGGGCTGTTCGCATGTCCATGCCAACGGTATAGCGCGGCGGATCATTTCAGACTGTGAGGAACGGTCTGGCAGGATCACTGCGCGCCCAGAAGGAGAGGAGCAGGGGAAGTTCGGAGGCCGTCGGGCGTAAGGTCGGGGTGCGGTCCGGTGGGGCGGTTCGGGCGGGACATGTAGACCCGGCTATGCGCCGATCGCGCGGAATTCGCACTTGCAAAACCGCTGAGTCTGTCGCATGTGCGGGTCCACATAACCGGCTGTTGTGTTCGGCCGGCATTATAGGCGGGCGCGCGGGGCGGTTCCCCGGATCCAGGCATGGGTCACGCGCCCTTTCTGATATGCCCGCCCGTCTGTTGTTAGGAGGTTGACCGTGTCTGCTACGTCGCTCGATAAAATCAGAAACATAGGCATTACCGCGCATATCGACGCGGGCAAGACGACAACGACGGAGCGGATTCTCTACTACACCGGCGTGTCGCACAAGATCGGTGAGGTGCATGACGGCAACACCACCACCGATTACATGGAGCAGGAGCGGGAGCGGGGGATTACCATCACCTCGGCCGCGGTGACGTGTGAGTGGAAAGACACCCGCATCAACATCATCGACACGCCCGGCCATATCGATTTCAACATCGAAGTGAACCGCAGCCTGCGCGTGCTGGACGGCGCGGTGTTCATCATCGAAGGCGTCGCCGGCGTGCAGCCGCAGTCCGAGACGAACTGGCGCCTAGGCGCCAGTTCGT
>DAICYU010000481.1 GCA_027311485.1 Acetobacteraceae bacterium | reverse complement strand
ACCTGCTGGCGGGCGCGCTTCGTCAGGTCGGTGTCGATCCAGCCGGGCAGCACCGCATTGACCTGGATATTGTCCTTGGCCCACGCCGTCGCCATGGCACGGCTCATTTGCACGATGCCACCCTTGCTGGCGGCGTATGCGGTGGCATAAGGCGCGCCGAACAGTGACATCATGGACCCGATATTGATCATCTTGCCGCCCCCCTGCGCTGCCATCACCGGATAGGCAGCCTGGGAGCACAGGAAGGCGCTGGTCAGGTTCGTGTCCAGGACATGGTGCCATTCATCCTCGGTCAGGTCCTGCGGCATCTTGCGCACCGAAGTGCCGGCATTGTTCACCAGGATATCCACGCGGCCACAGCGTTCCACGGTGGCGGCGATCAGCGCCGCGCATTCGGCCTTCCTGGTGACATCGGCGGCAATGAAGGTGGCCTGGGCGCCCATGTCGCGAAGCGCCGTCAGGGCGTCGGCGGCTTTAGATTCGTTGCGACCGGCGATGACAATGCGCGCGCCAAGCGAGGCAATGCCGCGGGCCATGCCCAGCCCGATGCCGCCGTTGCCGCCCGTGATCACGGCCACTTTTCCTTGAAGGTCGAACAGGTTCATCAGGCGTTTCCTTACCGGTCGAGCATTCAGGTTACTGTGCTTCGGGTCACTGTGCGGAGATACCGCACAACGCGCAAGCCAACCCGCAGGCCAACCCGCAGGCCGGTGGACGCGGTGCAGGCCGAGCGGGCCGGGCGCACGACCACCTTTTCGTGCCGGCTGATCCTTGATCGCGATCAAGGACTTTTGTCGAACTGTCGCCGATCCTGCTGACGGCAACAGGAGGTTTCCGCGATGACCATAACAGCTGCCGAGATCATGACGACGCCTGTTGCGAGCGTCGCGCCCGAGGCAACCATCGCTGAGGTTGCCTCCCTGCTCGCCAGCAAGCGGATCAGCGCGGTGCCAGTATGCAACCCGGATGGCTCGATGGCCGGGATCGTCTCGGAAAGCGACATCCTGAAGCCGTTCCGGGAATCCGCCCGCGCTCGCCGGGATTGGTGGCTTGGCGCCGTCGCCGAAGGCGAGGAACTGCACCAGGATTTCCTGGACTACCTGCGGCAGGATACGCGCGCCGCGGCGGATGTGATGGTGCGGCACGTGATCGCCGTGGAGGAGGACGCGACCCTGCCACGCCTCGCCGAACTCATGATCAAGCACGGAGTCAAGCGGCTGCCGGTCCTGCGCGACGGGCGTCTGGTCGGCATCGTCAGCCGCTCGGACCTGGTCGCGGCCGTGGCGAAGGCGCCTGGCATGCTGGTGTAAAGCACGCGTGCGCACATAAGGAGGGTGTCATGGCAAACCGAAGGCTGGACGAAATCGTCAGGCGACGGAACCCCGTCACTTTGCCACTGACCGCGACGGTCCAGACAGCGTGCCGCTTGATGCGCGACCGGCGGATCGGCGCCATCCTGGTGACAGAGCCGGATGGCCGTCTCGTCGGCTTGGTCACCGGCCGTGATATCGTCACCCGCGTCGCCGCCGAGGCGCTGGATGCCGCGGCGACGCCGCTGGAAACGATTATGACCATACAGCCCGATACGCTGAAGCCGACCGCACATGCGATCGACGCACTGCGGATGATGCAGGATGGTGGTTATCGCCACATGCCGATTGTCGACGGCGATAGAATCGTCGGCATCGTCTCCTCCGGCGACTTCCTTGGGATGGAGCGCGCTCGGCTGGATGAGGAAACCGGCTTCTGGGAAATCATGTGATACCAGCAGCGGGCAACGTCGGCCGGGTTCAGGCCGCGTGCCCGTCGCCGCCGAGGCAATCCTGGGTAACCGCGCCGGCACTATCCCAGGCTGGACCGGTCGGCGGGCGTGGATCAGACCGCCACGGCATGACGCCCGGCGGAATGGTCCAGATAGGCGTCAAATGTACTCGCCACACGGCGCACCAGGTTGCGCGCGCTTTCCGGCACCGTAATCACGCCGTCCTGCAGCTGGAGCAGCCCGTCCTCGGCCAATGACTCCAGATCGGCCATCTCGCGGTTCAGCCAGTCGGGCGCGAAGCCGAGGCTGCGCAACATGTCCGGGACATCGACCCGCAGGTCGCACATCAACCGCTCGATGATGGCCGCACGCAGTATGTCATCGCGATCCATCGCCACGCCGCGCGCCGTGGCGAACGTGCCGGCGGCGATCTTTTGACTCCAACCACGCAGATCAGCGGTGTTCTGGGCATAGCCGCCAGGCATCCGGCTGATAGCCGAGGCACCGAAGCCGATCAGTGCCGCTGCCGGATCGTCCGTATAACCCTGGAAATTCCGGCGCAACCTGCCCGACTGCAACGCCTGCGCCATCGGGTCGTCAGGCAGGGCGTAGTGGTCCAGGCCAATCCGGCTGTATCCGGCACGCAGCAATGCATCTCCGATCGCCTGCTCCTGGCGCAGTCGCTCCGCGGCATCCGGCAAGGTGTCCACTGCGATTACCCGCTGGTGCTTGGCAACCTGGGGCACGTGGGCGTAGCCGAAGACCGAAAAGCGGGCCGGACGCAATGTCAACGCGACCTTTACGCTGGCTTCGCAGGTTTCGACCGTTTCGTGCGGCAGGCCATACAGCAGGTCGACATTGATCGCACCGATCCCGGCGCCGCGCAGACGGTCCACGCAGGTTTGTGTCGCGGCCAAGCTCTGTACACGCCCGACGGCGCGCTGGGCGGCTTCGTTGAAGGTCTGCACGCCCAGGCTCGCACGGGTGACGCCTGCGGCACCCAACGCCTGCGCGGTGGTGATATCCAACCGGCGCGGATCGACTTCAACGGCGATTTCGGCATTCGGGGCAAAGCGGAAGCGACGGCGTAGCAACGCCATCATGTCGCCGAACGTATCCGGCCCGACGATCGTTGGCGTGCCGCCGCCCCAGTGCAGGTGTGCGACCTGCTGCCCGCCTGCCAAATCCGCAACCATGCCGACTTCCTGCTTCAGCAGATCGACATACTTGTCCACCGGTTCGGTGTGGCGGGTGATCGTCGTGGTGCAGCCGCAATACCAGCACAATGAGCGGCAGAAGGGCACATGTAGATACAGCGACAGGCTGGCATCCGCCGGCAGGCGGCGCAGCCAGTCCGCGTACTGGTCAGGCCCGACCGCGGTCGAGAAGTGCGGCGCGGTTGGATAGCTGGTGTAGCGCGGAATGCGCTCATTCAGATATTTGCCGGGCTGGTACTTGGTGGGGATGCTGTCGGACATGGCGATATTCCGGCACCGGCCGCGACAGATCGCTTTGATCCGGATCAATTCGCTGTTTGCAACCGCGGATTACAGCCAAATCAGTTAAGGCGAGTAGATATCATGTCGCTTCTTCGGCTCGACGCGCTGCGCCAGGCATCTGTTGTCACTGACCCGTTTCGCTTTACTGTCGTTCGGGATTTTGTCGGCTCCGATGACGCACATGCCATCCGCGACGATTTCCCGCACATTGCTGCCCCCGGCCTGTTCCCGTTAGAGGCAACCACGTTCGGGCCACGCTTCGGTGCACTGATCGAAGCGTTGCGCAGTCAGGCTCTGGCCGAGGTGTTTTCGGATATCTTCGGCATCGACGTTGCGGGCCGCCCGACCATGATTACCGTGCGCGGCCGGTGCCAGGAAAAGGATGGGAGGATCCATACCGATAGCGAGGCGAAACTGGTTACGGCACTCCTATATTTCAACGATGGGTGGG
>DAICYU010000480.1 GCA_027311485.1 Acetobacteraceae bacterium | reverse complement strand
CGGCCCGGGCCGCTTTCAGGTGTTCGGGGTCGCCCTGGAAATGCTGCCGTTCGGTCAGAACCGACAGGCAGGTCGCGCCACCTTCCTGGTACGCCAGGGCAATCGCGGCAGGGTCGAAATCCGGCCGGATCAGGCCACCGGATGGCGAGGCCTTCTTGATCTCGGCGATAAGCCCATACCGTCCGCTGGCCGAGGCGTTCTTCAGCGCAAAGCCGAAACCCCGCGGCAGATCGTTCCGCGCGGCGACCTCATGCTTCAAGGCGTCGATGCTGCGCGCCGCTTTGCGCATCGCGACATCCGCCCGTACATCGTTGCAAATGCGCGCGAGTACATCCGGCATCGCACCAATCTGGTCTGCCATAAGGCCTCCCTGTGCCTTTAGCGTTCGGTTATGGCGCTCACGCGCCGCAAGGTCTGCAACGCCGCCAACGCTGCTCCGGATGCGATCGACCGGGCAGCCAGCGATACACCTTCGCGCAAGTTCTCGGCACAGCCCGCAATCATAAGGGCGGCAGCGGCATTCAGCAGTACGGTGTCACGATAGGCCCCGTCCGCCCCTTGCAGAAGCCCTTCGAGCGCCGCGGCATTGTATGCCGCATCGCCACCCTTGATAGCCTCGATCGGCGCGCGACCCAGGCCGGCGGATTCAGGTTCAACGACGAAGCTGCTGATCTCACCGTCGCGCAGCGCGGTGACATGGTTGGCACCGGCGATGGTGAGTTCATCCAATCCCATGCCATGCACGATCCACGCCGCCTGATGGCCCAACGCCTGCAACGTCTCCGCCATCGGTCGTGTCCAATCGGGCGAGAACACGCCGGTCAGCTGTCGGCGGACCCGCGCCGGATTGGCCAGCGGACCCAGAAGATTGAAGATCGTGCGTGTGCCGAGTTCGACCCGCGGCCCGGCGGCATGGCGCATCGACGGATGATGCCGCGGCGCGAACAGGAACACGCAGCCGGCCTCCGCCAGGATCTGGGGCAGGGCAGGGATCGGCACATCGACATTGACGCCCAGCGCCGTCAGCACGTCGGCACCCCCGGTGCGCGAGGACAGCGCCCGGTTGCCATGCTTTGCCACCGGCACGCCACATCCGGCGATCACGAAGGTGACCGCTGAGGACACGTTCAGCGTTCCGGCGCCATCCCCCCCGGTGCCGCAGACATCCATCGCCCCTTCGGGTGCGTCAATCGCCGTCATGCGTGCCCGCATGGCGCGGACGGCACCGGTGATCTCTCTCACCGTCTCGCCGCGCAGGCGCATCGCCATCAGCATCGCGCCGATTTGCGCGGGTGTCGCCTCGCCGGCCATGATGACGTCGAAGGCCGCCTCGGCCTCATCGGCCGAAAGGGTCTCGCCAGCAGCCAGACGGGCGATGGTGGGTTTCAGGTTTGCGGACACGGCTTAGGCAGCGCGGGCCGGCGTGTTGGTGCCAGGCATATTGGTTCCGCGGGCGATTGCCAGGAAATTGGCCAGGATGTCGTGGCCATGTTGGCTGGCGATGCTCTCGGGATGGAACTGAACGCCATAGATCGGCAGGGTGCGGTGGTGCATCGCCATGATCAGCCCGTCATTCGTCCAGGCGGTGGGCACCAACGTGTCGGGCAGCGTGTCCCGATCGACGATCAGGCTGTGATACCGCGTGGCGGTGAACGGCGAGGGCAACCCGCGCAGAATGTCCGTGCCGGCGTGGCTGATCGCGCTGACCTTGCCGTGCATCGGTTCCGGCGCGCGGACGACCTTGCCGCCGAACGCCTGGCCAATGGCCTGATGCCCGAGGCACACCCCCAACAGCGGCACCTTGCCGGCCGCGGCCGCGATCAGGTCCAGGCAAATTCCGGCTTCATTGGGCGTGCAGGGACCCGGCGACAGCACAATCGCCTCTGGCTGCATCGCCAGGGCCTGTTCGACCGACAGCCTGTCATTACGCCAGACCTCACACTGGGCGCCGACGTCACCCAGGAAGTGGTACAGGTTGAACGTGAAGCTGTCGTAGTTGTCGATGAGAAGGATCATAGTGGCGCATCTTTGGTCCTGTGGCGGCCCGCGGTCAATCACGGATCGGACATCCAGGCGGCGTGACGGCCGTTCGGCGCGGACCGGTGGCAAGGAATGGATGCGCCCTTGCAAACCCGCTCGGACCGGCCGAGCTTTTGGCCACAATCGGAGAGGACAGCATGGCCGACGAAGATATTGAAACGACGGGGAAGGCCCGCGACAAGCTGATCGAGCGGAAGCAGGACTGGGCCCGTGAAGGCCGTCTGCTGACAGGCACCACCGCCGACCCGGCGCAGGACAGGCTGCCGCCCGGGCAACGCCTGGTGAAGGATTGGCCGGTGCTCGACCTTGGGACGCAGCCGCATGTCACCGAACAAAAGTTCCGCCTCGACATCGATGGTGTCGTGGAGAACCGGCTGAGCCTCACGCTCGACGAATTCATGGCACTGCCGCAGAGCGAGAGCCTGTCGGATATGCATTGCGTCACGCAGTGGTCGCGCTACGACAATCACTGGAAGGGCGTCTCGGCGCAGGCCTTGCTGTCGATCGTGCGTCCGGCCAAGGAGGCGAACCACGTCATCTTCCAGGCCTATGACGGCTACACGACCAACATCCGGCTGGACCAGTTCGATCAGCCCGACGTGTTCCTCGTGCATCAATGGGAAGGCAAGCCGATCAGCCGTGAGCATGGCGGTCCTGTCCGCATGCTCGTGCCGCGGCTTTACCTCTGGAAATCCGCCAAATGGCTACGGCGTATCCAGTTCACCATCAGCGATCGTCCCGGCTTCTGGGAGGTCCGCGGCTACAACAACAACGCCGACCCGTGGCTGGAGGAACGGTATAGCTGAGAAGCCGTTACCGCGTGTCGAAGCCGACATGTTCAGGTGCTCGTTCCAGAAATGGTGCGAGCATTTGCGGATGCGTCACCAGATCAGCGACTGTGTGCCCGTCAAGCACTGCCAGGAAGGCGTCCCGCGCCCGCTCGACGATGCTGGCGATCAAGTAACCACTTGGCATCGCCCCGTCCGACGTTTGATCGAAGGCGGGCAGCAAGTCCATATCAGGTTCGGCGCGCCGTACGACTTCGCCAAGCCGGATCGTATCGGCCGGCCGCGCCAGCCGCAGCCCACCATGCTGGCCGCGCATCGTGACGATGTCACCCTCGGCCGCGAGATGTTGCACCACCTTCATCAGGTGGTTGGCGGAGATCCGGAATGTTCCCGCGATCTCTGCGATCGTCACGAAGTGGCCCGGATGTACTGCCAAGTAGGTGAGTGTTCGAAGCGTGTAGTCGGTAAACCGGGTCAGCCGGATGGCCGGGCTCCTTCCCCCTTATGTCAGACGGGGAAGGATATTTGTTACTGCGGCCTCGAACATGATTTTAGTCAACCGTCCCGTGTTTGTGTTCAGCCGGGAGACATGATAGCTATCAGCGAGGACGAGGGTTGCAGACAGTTCGTGCAGTGCGCCGTGGGCGACACGCTGGAGATCGCCTACATCGACTTCGGAGGCGGCATCAACGCTGGTGGCTCGATGACCATCGAGTACGTCGGCCCCTGATGGCGACGATCACCCACTACGCCTACGGGCTGATGAACGGCACGCTCCTCGCCGAGCTCCCGGTCAACACCCCGACGTGGACCCGCAAGCTCAACTCGGCCGGCACCTACACGGCCACCCTCGACCTGGCGGACCCGACGGTCCGCAAGAAGACATG
>DAICYU010000047.1 GCA_027311485.1 Acetobacteraceae bacterium | reverse complement strand
CCGACGCTGGGCATCAGTACCGGACGGATCGGACAAATGATATTCTACTCGAAATGTGTTCGCCGGGCGCGCGAAATGCATTGCCTCCATGTCATCTATCCTGTGATGGAACAGAAACTGTATGCGGGCGTTGTCGCGCGCATGAGCGCCACGTTGCAGTAGGACGGAATGGCCTGCGATCGGGTCAGACGACGGCGCGACTAGAGCATGATCGCCCGAGGCTAAAAGCCGGAGGGCGTGAATCATGCGATCAAACAAAGGCTTCTGGAGCATTATCGGGTCAACCTGCCCCGATAACGAACTAACGCGCCGGTCAGATCGAAGCCGGGGAAACAATGGTATCGCCTTGTTGACCAGTGGTCAGTGCCGCCCTGACCACGTCCGCCAGCCGGGAGAACTCGAACGGCTTTGACAGGATCAGCGCCCCTTGCAGCATCGCGCCCTCGGTCAGCGCCTCACTGTACCCGGTGATGATCACAACGGGTATATCCGGCTGCGATTGCCGTATCGTCCTCGCCAGGCTCAGGCCGGTTGTGGGTCCGGTCAGGACAATATCGGTGATCAGCAGATCCACCGCATGCCGGCGTGCGGCGAGAAGCTTCAGGGCTTCGGCGGCAGCGGCCGCTTCAAGGACGGCATAGCCGAGCTGCCGCAACATGACGGCCATCACTTGGCGCACATCATCGTCGTCATCGACCAGCAGGATCGTGCCGTGTCCTTCGCTCAGTGTTGCGCTGCCGCGCTCTGGCACTGTGGGCTGCCCATGGGTGCGCGGCAGATACAGCGTGACCGTGGTGCCAACGCCTACGGTGCTTTCGATCGCGACCGACCCCGCGGACTGCCGGGCGAAGCCATGGACCATGGATAAGCCCAGACCTGAGCCTTTGCCCACCTCCTTGGTCGTGAAGAAAGGCTCGAAGACTTTGTCCAGATGTTCCGGCGGGATGCCGGTACCATTGTCACGGACAGTCAGGGCCACGAAGTCACCGTGCAGCCCATCGGGTCCCTTGCCATCGATGAGCGTCACGTTGAGCGTCTCAATCCGCAAGCAACCGCCGGGTGGCATCGCGTCGCGTGCGTTGATGGCAAGGTTGAGGATGGCGGCTTCAAGTTGGCTCGGATCGACGCGGACCGGCCATGTATCGGGTGTTAACGTCGCCTCAACCGTGATGTCCGGCCGCAGTAGCGGTTTCAGCACGTCCAGCAGCGACCCGAGATACTGGTTCATATCGACCACTTCCGGCCGAAGGGTCTGGCGACGCGCGAAGGACAGCAGGTACTGCGTCAGCCGAGCGCCGCGCTGGGCACTGGACAGCGCGGCGCGAATCCGCGTGGTCAGCGGATTGGTCGCATCCAGCCGCGTCAGCGCCAGTTCAAGGTTACCCACCACCGCGGCGAGCAGATTGTTGAAGTCGTGCGCCACGCCGCCGGTCAGCCGCCCGATCGCTTCCATCTTGTGCGCCTGATACAAGGCGGCCTCGGCGGCCTGCTGCGCTGCCATTGCCACCTGCAGTTCCTGGGAGCGTTGGGCGAC
The DNA here is from genome assembly GCA_027311485.1 of Acetobacteraceae bacterium. Classification (GTDB taxonomy): domain Bacteria; phylum Pseudomonadota; class Alphaproteobacteria; order Acetobacterales; family Acetobacteraceae; genus Rhodopila. The sequence continues at coordinate 12,065 of DAICYU010000047.1, read as the reverse complement.
CCGCGCTTCCAACTGTTCCTCCCGAGCCGCGACGGCATCGGCCATTGTATCGAAGGCGGCGCCAAGGCGGCCGAATTCCGACCGGTCTTCCGGCATGTCGGCCCGGGCGCGCAGGTCGCCTTGGCGCAGGCGGTCCGCGACAGTCAGCAGGCGCAGCAGGCGTCGTCGTAGAAACACCCGTGCACCGATTCCGGCCAGCAGGAATGCCAGGGCGGCCTCCGCCGGAATCACCAGCAGCCCGCGCCGGTTGGCGGCCGCGACACCCTTCAGAATTTCAGCCTTTTCCAGCCCCACCGATATTGTGACACCGGACGGCCCGTTCGGTAGCGGTGCATAGGCATAAATACGGGGGATGCCGTCGAAACCCAGGGCGTCCTGCACGCCCTCGCCGCCGCTGAGCAGATAGGCGTGACTGCCACCGGGTATGGATTGGCCGACGAAACGGTGGGCGCCCGGATGCCGTACCAGGATGGTGCCATGCCGATCCACCATCGACACTGTGGACTTGGACGGCAGATCCTTCGCGGCGATCTCCCGGTTCAGCCAGTCGATGCCGATGCCAGCCGCCACCACGCCGGCGACGGCGTCGTCCGCGCTGTAGAACGGCTGCGCGACATAGATGCTGGCGGTACGGGTCGTGCTGTGAACGAAATAGCTGCCAATGACAAAGCTGTTGCGATGCAGCGCCAGCTTGAAATAATCGGCGTTGCCGCTCGGGCGCCGCTGATTTTCCTGATTACTGGAGCAAATCGGCTGTCCGACCAGGTTGATGCTGGTCAGATCGGTATACTGCGGATAGGACCGTTGAAGCTCGGTGAACAGCGTATCGCACAATTCAGTACTTTGGGCCGAAGCCGAAATTTTGCCCAGCGACGTCAGGAGTTCATGGGCGGCTTCGAAAACACGTGATTGCTCATCGGCAATCAGGCGAACAGTACGAAGCGCCTGCTCCTGCCCCTCATGCGCGCGGGCCTGACGGGCCTCAATCTCATTGTAGATCTGGACGCCAAGGCTCGGCAGCAAGGCGCAGATCACAAGGCCAAACAGGCGTGTCAGCAACCCCACTGCGATCCATCCCTGTTCGGCGACGCTCTCAGTTTATCGGTCAGAATGACGCCCACCTGCCGAAAATCGACAAGTCTGTGTCGTCATGTTGCAGGATACATTATACAGGTGTTGTCACGAGGAAAACACGCAATCCCAGCCAGAATGGTTGTTTCTGGCTTATCGCCGAAGAGTCAGGCAACTCGCCGTGCCAAAGCACCTCAGCATGCCTGCAAAATACCTGAATGACGGCGTTTTCGAAACGTTAATTTCGTTCGTTATTTGTCTCGTGGCAACGCCCGCTCAGCCGGCGTTGCCCAGCAGGAGGCGCCAATCTGCAGGATGTCATCGTTGAAATCGTATCGGGGATGATGCAGCTGTGGATCATCGGGACCACGGCCCGCTCCCAGCATCGGATACGCGCCCTGTTTGACCTTCAACATATAGGCGAAGTCTTCGCCCCCATGGTCGGGGCCGCCAACTGCTCAATGCGATCGGCGCCCAGGACGGTGGTCGCAGCCCGGACCGCAACTGCGGTCGCGGCTTCATCATTGACCGTCGCCGGTGCATGCCGCCTGAACTGCACACCCGCCGTCGCCCCGAAGCTGGCCGCGATCCGTTGGCCAACCGATGCACGCCCTGTTCGATCTGGTCAGCCACCGCGGCTTTGAACCAGCGGGCAGTCCCCCTCACCAGGACACGTTCGGGAATGATGTTATACGCCTCACCGCCGGTGATCGAGCCGATCGAAACCACATCGCCCTCGGTCGGCTCGACTGTATGTGACACAATGGTTCGCAATGCGCTGACGATGGCGGCCGAGACGACGATCGGGTCCACGCCCTGGTGTGCGGAAGGGCGCCATGGCTTCCTTTGCCGGTAACCGTGATATCAAATCAGGCAACTGCCGCCATCACGGGGCCGGTGCGCCAAAGGAATGTGCCGGCCTTGGCTTGCGGCCAGTTAAGCAGCCTGAACACCTGGTTCATCGGGCATCGCTCAAACAGCCCTTCCTTGACCATCTTGTCGGCCCCGGCCTCGAACTCCTCGGCCGGCTGAAAGATCAAATACACCGTGCCGTCGAAGTTGCGGGTTTCGGCCAGGTATTTCGCTGCGCCCAACAGCATCGCCGTGTGACCGTCATGGCCGCAGGCGTGCATGACCCCGGGGTTCGTGCTGGCATGTGGAAGTCCGGTTTCTCCTGCATTGGCAGCGCGTCCATATCGGCCCTCAAGCCAATGGCACGCTCGGAAGACCCAGCGCGGATCACGCCGACGACGCCATGTTCGGCCAGTCCGATGATGATCTCATCAACGCCGAATTCGGCCAGCTTCCTGCGCACCATGGCCGACGTCCGCGCTTCCCGCATAGACAGTTCCGGATGGGCATGCAGATCCTGCCGCCACGCCGTCATTTCGGGATGGAAAGCGGCGATGCGGTTCAGAATGGCCATTTAATATTTTGATGCCCAATTATTGATACTGTTCGCGACCAAATGTCAATTCAAGCCCTTTCGATAGTGGTATGGGATCGATGCTCAGCAGCGTGCGCATGTCACCGATTTCAAACGCTTTGTCTTCCAGCAGGCGTCGCACCTCGGCCGGTTCGATCCGGGGCAGGGCGGAGACATGGCGGGTTAGCCGGGTGGCGGCGATCAGCGGGCCGGCCGGAAACGGCAGGATCCAGGGGCAGCGCAGCCCGGCCGCCGTGGCGACGGCACGAACGAAATCCCCGTAGGTCACCTGCGTTGGACCGGCAATGACAAGCGATTGCGGGGCGGTCCACTTGTGTGCCAGCGCCGCCTGTATCGCGCGCGTCACATCGCCCTGGTAAATCGGCTGGACGAGAAACCTGCCACCACCCGGTAATGGAAGAACCGGCGTCCGGCGCAACAATGCCGCCAGACGCTGCACATTATCCTCCCCTTGCGCGCCGTAGATCATCGTCGGGTGCAGCATGACCCCCGGGCGGCCGGATGCCATCAACGCGGCCTCACCCGCCAGCACCCCGTTGCCGTGTGCGTCAGGCCAGCGGGTGAATTTGCGCGTGCTGCCCAGAAATACAAACCGGTCGGCGGTCGGTGCGGCCTGCAGGATCGCCGCGGCGTATCGGGCGTGCGCGCAGGAGACGACCGTCGTTGCATCCACTAGCGCCGCCGCAATCGTCTCCGGTATCCGCAGGTCAGCCTGCCGGGCCGGCAATGCGATGCCGGACGCCTGCCATTTTGCTGGGGTCCGGACTACCGGAACAACCTGGATTCCATCCGCCAGCAGGGCGCGGATCAGCGCCTGACCTGAGCGGCCGGACGCGCCAATGACGTGGACAATGACAGTCATTGTTCGTCAAAGGCACATCGCGGCCAGCCGCACAAGCCTCTCCCAACCGACGACAGAACGTTCGGGGTGCGACGTCACGCTGAACGGGTGGCGCTGCTCAGGCTGTACGTTGCTCGGTGACCACGGTCTCGACGGTCTCGGCCGGCTCATACAAGGTTCGCGCCAGAGCGCCGGCGATAATGGCGCCGGCGATGGGAGCGAGCCAGAACAACCAGAGCTGGCCGATGTAGTCTCCACCCGCGAACAGCGCGGGGCCAGTGCTGCGCGCTGGATTGACCGACGTGTTGGTGACTGGAATGGATACCAGATGGATCAAGGTCAGCGCGAGCCCAATCGGGATGCCGGCAAATCCCACCGCCGCCCCCTTCGACGTGGTGCCGACGATGATCAGGATGAAAAAGAAGGCCAGCAACAACTCCACCAGGAAGCAGGACCCGACGGCGTAGTGGCCAGGGCTGAGACTGCCATACCCGTTGGCGGCGAAGCTCCCCGCCACCCAATCGGGCTTGCCCGATGCGATCACCCACAGCGCGGCCGAGGCGACAATGCTTCCGGCGACCTGCACGATAATATAAGGGATCACGTGCTGGTTGGCGCAGCGTCCGGCCGACCACAGGCCCAGCGTCACCGCCGGGTTGAAATGGCCGCCTGAAATATGACCGACGGCATAGGCCATGGTCAGCACCGTCAAACCAAAGGCGAAGGCGACGCCGGTAAAACCAATCCCAAGTTGCGGATAAGCCGCGGCGAGAACCGCGCTGCCGCACCCGCCGAACACAAGCCAGAACGTGCCAAGGAACTCCGCCGCCAAGCGGCGAGCCATATCGCTACGCATGACAATAGTCCTCCTGCTTGGCCGCCTGCCCTCCGAGACGCGAAGCTCCATTTTTGCGGTATGATCAGTATAAAGTCGGATATTGGCGGCCGAAATGCAGGCATATGCTAGCTGAACGCTGCCTGTACCGCGATCAAATCCGCTTTTTTGCGACTGCAGGTCGAACCAATTCAGTATTATTGACAAATTTCGATTGCGTAGTTGTCAGCCTTGGCGCGCAGCTGTTGAGGAATGATATTCTGTGAGGGCTTCAACACCCCGCGTGGACAACGGAACCTTTATTGCGCTGCGGCGTCCATTACCGGTCTTAACAAAAGGGCCGAAAAATGCACCGACTGCGACTTCTCGTGTTTGGTGGGCTGTTCAGCGGAATGACCCACCTGGCTCTGGCGGACCCACCGCCCTACTCCGACGCCGCAAAGCGGGCAGCGGAACACCTCAATCAACTGCCTCCGGTCAAGCCGCAGACGGCGGGTCGTATCGACCGGTCCGGGCGAACCGAGGAAGGGCGGGCTTCTTACTACGGGAAGGGTTTTGCGGATAAAAAGATGGCTGATGGTCATCGGCTTAATCCCGATGCCGATATTGCGGCGAGCAAGACCCTCCCGCTCGGCAGCGTGGCAAAGGTCAAAAACCTTGAAAACGGTAAGTCCACGACCGTCCGCATCGAGGATCGTGGGCCTTATGTGGCGGGCAGGATCATCGACCTGACCCCCAAGGCGGCGGATCAGATCGACATCAAGCATCGCGGCGTTGCCCCAGTCGAGGTGAAGCCGATCACCGTCCCCACCGCTGACGGCGGTGTGAAACTCGGCGCAGGCGCGGCCCAGGCGAATCCGCGCGAAATCGAAAATGCGGTGCAGACCACCGAACGGCTAGCCTCTCCCCCGGCCGACGTCAGCGCAACCCGATAGAACGCGATCGCCAGAGGCTGAATAGCCGGCGGCGTGAAGCGCGTTCATGGTGACAATCTGACACGCGATCGCCAGAGGCTGAACAGCCGGCGGCATAGGTGCCTACTTGAGATTTGATGCCCCTTCTGGCGTTGAACCCGACTTCTTCAGACGCCGCTCCTGCCGCTTCGCTTAGCCTGCCGGAAAATAAACCGGAGGCTCGTCACAATGACACTTTACCGTCGCACCCTCCTGGGTGCTGGCGCGGCCACTGCCGTGACAGCGCCGCTCCGCGCCCGCGCCCAGGCAAAGCCTGTCATCCGGATTGGCGTGATGAACGATCAATCCGGACCCTATCGCGACGTGAACGGTCCCACCGGCGTAATCTGCGCCGGGCAGGCGGTCAGTGAGTTCGCCGCAAACGGGTTTGATGTCGAGGTGCTGTCCGCCGATCATCAGAACAAACCCGACGTTGCGGTCAGCATGGCGCGCGAATGGTTCGACCAGCGGGACGTGGACATCATCATTGATATCGCTGCAACGTCTTGCGCCCTGGCGTTGGCGTCGATCGTGAAAGAGAAGAACAAGATCATGATTGCCACCAGCACCGCGTCGTCGGACGTGACCGGCAAGGCGTGTACGCCGAATTCGATGCACTGGGCGTTTGACACCTATATGGAGGCGCGCTCGACCGGCGGCGCCATCGTACGGGCGGGTGGCGATACCTGGTATTTCATTACGCCGAATTATGCGTTCGGCGAAGCCACGCAGCGCGACACCACGAAGTTCGTGGAAGCAGGCGGCGGAAAAATACTGGGCGCACAGGTGTATCCGTTTCCGGAAACCACCGACTTTTCATCGTATTTGGTCAAGGCGCAGGCGTCAGGCGCGAAGATCCTGGGTGTTTGCGGCGCCGGCGCAGACTTGGTCAACGTGATCAAGCAAGCGCACGAATTCGGCCTGACCCGCACCATGAACATCGCCGCAATGGTGGCCTACACGACCGACATGCACGCCATCGGCATTCAGATGGCGGCGGGCACCCGCCTGTCGGAAACCTACTACTGGGACCTGAATGACCGAACGCGCGCCTTTCAGAAGCGCATCCAGCCGAAGGTGACGCTCTGGCCAAACATGGCGCAGGCAGGCAACTACTCCTGCGCCCTGCATTATCTGAAAGTGGTGCAAGACATGGGGGCCGCACACGCCAAACGGGACGGCGCGGCCACTGTTGCGCGAATGAAGGCGATGCCGACGGATGATGACTGCTTCGGTCCCGGCCACATTCGGGAAGATGGCCGCAAGATCCATCCAGCTTACCTGTTCGAGGTGAAGCAGCCCTCGGAGAGCAAGCACAAATGGGATTTGTTCACGCTCTTGAGCACCACGCCCGCTGAGGAGGCGTTCCGCCCTCTGTCTGACCGGGCCTGCCCGTTGATCAAGGCGTAGCGTGGACGGGTAATATCAAAACGACGTCGGCAGCCCTGAGACCGGGTTGCTACCGGAGCACGCCGCAGAAGGCTCCAGCCTGACGGTGCGACTCCGTCAGGCTGGAAGCCTTTGGTGATCGTGTCTGGAAAGTCAGCGTACGCCCGCGTTCGCCGACATGCGTAGGTCGATAGGGTGGCGCGTCGTGGACGGTGCTTCGGCAACTTCCTCCACCATGTGCCACGGCTGTTCGGCGCGCGGCCGCAGATCGGACGGAACCGGATTGATGTCCGGCTGCGGTGCCGGCCGAGCCACGCTCGCAGTAATCACACCCGTATCCGGCCGGTTGTAGATGAAACCGTAGGTCGGATACACCGAACCGAAATCAGCCCCGCGGCCGAGTTCCACCCGCACCGCCGACCAATTGTTCGCCTCGGACACGTCGACAACGGTCACGTTACGCATGATCCCGCCACGCACCCCGTAGGTGCCCCAATTGGCATGTTCCACGATGATTTCGCGCGCATTGACGACGCGGTCCACTACCGCGACATGACCCAGAGGCATCCGGCGGTTGCTGCGGAAGTTCAGCACGCTGCCCACCTCCGGGCGATCGCCGCGGGCATAACGGCCGGCGGCGTTGTGCCACCACTGCCATGCATCGCCGACAACAATGATCCCGGACACCTCACGAGCGTATGGCACGCAGGAAATGCCGTAGGATCGGGTTGCAAACCGTCGTCCACGCGCAACGGTACCGTGTATGAGATGGTTGCGCGGCGCAAACTTGGTCCCGATCCTGATCGGCTGTATCAGCCCCGACGAAGCCCAGTTCGAAACCGAGGAATGCACGCGAGATGTATGGCGCTGCGCTGTGTGGTGCGCAGGGCTGGCGGCGTTGGCGGATATCATAATAGGGCTACTGAACAAAAGCGTCGCCCCGAACAGTACCGCTTTGCCCTCCTTGCCCCAAGTCTTCATCAGATCCGTCCCGCCGCTGTCTATGTCGGATAAGCTTTGGGGTAACTACAGGGTTGCAAACCTGACAATCCTCGGAAGGCAAAAATTCGACTGTATCAGCTCATTTCAATAAAAATAGCCTGTGGATAACGTGTCATTAGAGGACTACAAACCTAGAGAATGGAATTTAGTTCATGTGTTGCTGAAAATACTCATGCGGTGTGACTTTTCCGCATCGATTCGTCTGCATGCGCATCGATCCGGGCGCTTCTATACGGACTGCACCCGCATTTTCGCGATGATTTCGGGGTTATTGCTTGACCGCGCCGCAGGCGGAAAACAGAACCGGCCATTCACCCGTGGATCCGAAGGACTTCTGCCATGCAAACTGTAACAGACCGGATCGTAAGGGTCGGCGCTGTGGAGGTAGGCAACCATCGCCCGTTCACATTGATCGCCGGCCCCTGCCAGATCGAGTCGCGGTCGCATGCGCTGGAGGTTGCCCAGGCGCTGCGAGACATCAGCCAGCGAACCGGCGTGCCCATCATCTACAAGTCGAGCTTCGACAAGGCCAATCGCACCAGCGCGTCGGCCGCCCGTGGCATCGGTATGCAGGCGGGCCTGGCAATCCTCAGCGAGGTGCGGGCGACAACCGGGCTCCCGGTGCTGACCGACGTGCATACCGCCGAGCAATGCGCCCCGGCGGCCGAGGCGGTGGACGTGCTGCAGATCCCCGCCTTCCTGTGCAGGCAGACCGACCTGCTGCTTGCAGCCGGTGAAACCGGAAGGGCGATCAACGTCAAGAAGGGGCAGTTCCTCGCGCCGTGGGACATGGTGAACGTGGCCGCCAAGATCGCCAGCACCGGCAACCAGAACATCCTGCTGTGTGAGCGCGGTGCCAGCTTCGGCTACAACACCCTGGTCACGGACTTCCGTGCCCTGCCGATCATGGCACGCACCGGCTACCCAGTGGTCTTCGACGCCACCCACTCGGTGCAGCAGCCAGGCGGGCAGGGGACATCCTCCGGCGGTCAGCGGGAATTCGCGCCGGTGCTGGCGCGGGCCGCCCTGGCTGTCGGCGTGGCGGCCGTGTTCATCGAAACCCATCCAGATCCTGACCATGCCCCGAGTGATGGACCGAACATGATCCCGCTGCGGGACATGGAGTCGCTGGTGATGCGTCTCGCTGCGTTCGACCGGCTGAGCAAGGCAGGCTGAGCCAAGCATGTTGGGCTGGGCGGGCTGAACCAAGGCGGACTGGGCAGAGCTGCGCGGCCCGCCCGGTGTCAGCAGTCCAGCCGGTACACCCGCCGGGCCGTGCCGGCAAAAATGGCGGCCTTCTCGGCAGCCGAGCAGCCGGCGCTGAGACGTTTCAGGGCGTTGAACAGCGCGGCGAAGCCAATGCCCATCTTTTCGACCGGGAAATTGCTCTCGGCGATGCAGCGGTCCGCGCCGAAAAGTTCCACGCAGGTTTCCACATACGGCCGCCAGTGCGCCGCGAGCTGTTCGGACGACGGCGGCGCATCGAGTCCCATGTAGTCATAGGCGGCCAGCCGCATCATCATGCCGCCCAGTTTCATCGTCACGTTCGGGCACGCAGCCAAATCGGTCACCGACCGTCGCCAATCGGCAAAGACCTCGTCCTTCTTGCCGGCATACCGCCCGTAGCCAAGCGGCCCGCCGCAATGGCCGACAATGATGGTGGTCCCCGGGAAGGCGCGGGCAAGGTCAGTGATGTCGGGGATCTGGGGATGAAATCCCCATGCGTCGAGCGACAAGCCCAGGGCCGACAGGCGGGCCAGGCCGGCACGGAAATCCTGGCGCAGGTAGAGGCCGGGTTGCAGGTCCGGCGCGCTGTTGCCGATCACCGGGTCGGCGTCATAGCCGGCAGAATGCCGGACGCCCCGGAAACGGCCGCCGCCGGCACGAATATGCGCCTCCAGCACCGGGGTAACCCAGTCACCCGCGGTCAGGTCGGCATATCCGACAATGCCGGCGGCCACCTTGGTCCTGCCGTATCCGCCGCTGTCGCTCATGGCGGCGATGCCGGCCACGAACTCGGTTTCACCCACGGGCCGCATCATCGCCGGCCCGCCGTTGCGATACATGGAATGGCATTGCAGGAAGACGCTGCCGACGATGTTGTGTCCGGTGGCGCAGTCGGCGAGGAATTCATCCAGCAGATAGCGGAAGGCCGGCACCTCCCAGGATTCGCCACGAGCGCCGGCGGCGCCGCCCTTGCTCGCCTGCCGATGCCAGAGATGGTGGTGCGTATCAATGATCGGCAAATCCGGATCGATGATCGGTTCCGGCGGTGCTTTGGCCAGCCAAGCCTCCCGCGGCGGGAAGATGCGGCCGAACCGGGTTTTGGCGTCTGTGGCGCTCATGATGCTTCCCCCTGTTTGTCCCGTCGATTACCGCACGGCATAATGCCCGGTTCAAGTCGGCGCCTGGTCTGGCCGGCGGCGCAGCCATTCGATACGATCGGCATACCGTCGCGCGTTCGTCTTGACGGTTCGTCAATCAATCGTATCCACGTTCGTCCCCGCGGTCGGACGATGGCAAGGCAGTATAAGAGGAGGTTCGGGCCATCATGGTACTCTTTCGCCGCGAGGCTCTGCTTGGCGGCAGCACCGTTGCCGCTCTCGCCGGACTATCCGTCCGTCGCGCCCGCGCTCAGGCCGGACAGGCTGTCCGGATCGGCGTACTCACTGATCTTTCCGGGCAATATCGGGACAATTCCGGCCCGACCACCGTGCTCGCGGCCAAGCAGGCGGTTGCGGACTTCAATCCCTCTGCGCATGGTTTCAGCGTCGAAGTCATCGCCGCGGATCATCAACAAAAGCCCGACGTCGCCTCCGGCATCGCTCGGCAATGGTTCGACCGGGACGGCGTCGATGTCATTGCAGATGTGAACAATACGGCGATCGCCCTTGCGGTGAACCGTATCGTTGTCGAGAAGAACAAGGCGCTGCTGATTTCGGGCGCCGCATCGGCCGACCTGACCGGCAAATACTGCAGTCCGAATGCGGTGCATTTCGCGCCGGACACCTGGTTTGATTCGCATTCCACAGGCGGTGCGATCCTGCGTGATGGCGGCACGTCATGGTATCTGATCGTTGCCGACTATACCTTTGGACATGCACTCGCGAATGATCTGACGAACCTCGTGACATCGCATGGCGGCAAGGTGCTGGGCCAGGTGCCTTATCCATTTCCGGGCACAACAGACTACTCGTCCTATCTGCTCCAGGCGCAGGCGAGCGGCGCCAAGATCATCGGCCTGTGCAATACCGGTGGCGATATGGAGAACTGCGTCAAGCAGGCGGCTGAGTTCAATCTGAGCCAGCGAGGCATAAAGGTTGCCGCACTGGTGGGCTTCATCACCGAGGTGAAGTCGATGGGCCTCGAAACCGCGCAGGGCCTGCTGCTGTCGGGAATATTCTACTGGGACTTGAACGATCGTACCCGTGCCTTTACCAAGCGGTTCCTGCCGAAGTCACCGAACAACTATCCCAGCGATCTGCACGCGGCCTGTTACGCGGCGGTCACCCACTACTTGAAGGCCGTCGCAGCCCTCGGGCCGGCGAACGCCAAAGCCGCCGGTCTGGACGCGATCAACTGGATGAAGGGGCATCCGACCGATGATGATTGTTTCGGTCAGGCCGCGATCCGCCCGGACGGTCGGTTCATCACGCGTGGCTACCTGTTTCAGGCCAAGACGCCGGCGCAAAGCAAGGGGCCGTGGGACGTGTTCAACGTGCTGTCCTCAACCGCCGCGGAGAAGGCGTTTCGTCCTCTGTCAGAGGGAGGCTGCCGCCTGATCCACGCCTGAGCGCAGACATCGGGCAGGTGCATGTCTGCAGGAGGGATCCGAAGCTTCCCGTCACGCCATGCCGAGGCGGGAGGTCCTGCCGGCCCCTGAATGGTGCCTTACAGACATCAGCCCTGAACACGTCATTGCGAGCACGGCACTCCAACGGGCGTCCGATGTTACTGGATCACGGCCGGTATGGCCGATCCGTATTGGAGGTATTACATGCAAGTCACGAATCGGCAAAATATTGCTCGAACCCTTGGGCAGCGCTTTGCCTCGGTCGAGGCGTGGGCGATCGATCTCGGCTCCCGGCGGGTCTACAGCCTCCGCCTGTTGCATCCCTGGCTGTATGGACTGCTAGCGTTCGTCATCGGCGGCTTCGTCGTCGGATCGTTCACCATGACGACCTATGCCAACTGGGCGTATGAGGGGGTGAATCTGCGCATCGCTTTCTGGCAAGTCGTCGGCGGTTCGATCGGCGGCGGACTCGCCAACGTCATCCTGGCTTTCGCGTACGCCCGTACCATTCGCCCGACGCTGCCGGCGATGGCGACGACGTAGGTATGCCCGATGAGCGGTTGGCCCAGGAACGTGTCGGTGACGCCGTTGAGGTTGCGCGCCGCGCGCACATGCAGGTTCAGAAGGCGGGACAGCGGCAGATAGACGTCGACGATCTCGTCGACGGAGATGCTCTCGTTGAGGCCTCGGAGGGATTGAAGATCGTCATCCGAGAGGGTCAACGGTGTGTTGGC
>DAICYU010000479.1 GCA_027311485.1 Acetobacteraceae bacterium | reverse complement strand
GTGTGATCGCCGAGACCGGCGCGGGCCAGCATGGAGTGGCGACTGCCACGGTGGCGGCGCGTTATGGCATGGAGTGCGTGGTGTATATGGGATCGGAAGACGTGAAACGGCAGGCGCAGAATGTGTATCGCATGAAGCTGCTCGGCGCGACCGTGGTACCGGTGGACAGCGGCTCCAAGACACTCAAGGATGCGATGAATGAGGCGATGCGCGACTGGGTCGCCAACGTCACCGACACCTACTACCTGATCGGCACTGTCGCCGGCCCGCACCCGTATCCGATGATGGTGCGCGATTTCCAATCCGTGATCGGCGAGGAAACCAAGCAGCAAATGCAGCAGGCTGAAGGCCGCCTGCCCGACGCCGCCGTCGCTTGCATCGGTGGCGGATCAAACGCCATGGGTCTGTTTCACCCGTTCCTGGATGACAGCTCGGTCCGCCTGATCGGCGTGGAAGCCGGTGGCCACGGCATTGATACCGGCGAACACGCCGCCAGCCTGACCGGTGGCCGTCCCGGTGTACTGCACGGCAACCGCACCTATCTGCTACAGGATGAGGACGGGCAGATCACGGAGGCGCATAGCATCAGCGCCGGCCTCGACTACCCCGGCATTGGCCCTGAGCATTCATGGCTGCACGATATCGGCCGCGTCGAATACGTCTCGGCCACTGACCAGGAAGCGCTCACCGCATTTCAGCTGTGCAGCCGCCTGGAAGGCATCATTCCGGCGCTGGAGCCCGCCCATGCGCTGGCCTACGTTGCCAAGCTCGCACCCACCATGGCGAAGGACCAGATCATCGTCATGAACCTGTGCGGCCGCGGCGACAAAGACATCTTCGCCGTCGCCGAACACCTGGGCGTCAAGCTATGAGCCGCATTGCCGCCAAATTCGCCGACCTGAAACGTCAGGGCCGTGGCGCGCTGATCCCATTCCTGGAAGCCTGGGATCCAGACGGCCCGACCTCCATGGCGCTGCTGCGCGGCATGCCGGAGGCTGGTGCCGACCTGATCGAGATCGGAATGCCGTTCACCGATCCGATGGCCGATGGCCCGATCATCCAGGCAGCGGGCAAGCGCGCCCTGGCCGCCGGGGTGAAGGTCCGTTTCGTACTGGACATGGTGCGCGACTTCCGCAAGCAGGACGAAACGACGCCGGTCATCCTGATGGGCTATCTGAACCCCATCCTGTCCTACGGCCCGGATCGTTTCTGCGCCGACGCCGCGCAGGCCGGCGTCGATGGCATGATCGTGGTGGACCTGCCCACCGAGGAAGCCGATCTGCTGCTGCCGCACAGCACTGCCAACGGCCTGGATTTTATCCGCCTTGTCGCGCCCACGACGGATGACGAACGCCTGCCACATGTGCTGAACGGCAGCTCCGGCTTTGTCTATTACGTCAGCATCACCGGTATCACCGGCACCCGCAGTGCCAGCGCCGAGCATCTGGAAGCGGCGATCCCGCGCATCCGCCGGGCGACGAACCTGCCCATCGCGATCGGCTTCGGCGTCCGCACGCCCGAGCAAGCCGCGCAGGCCGCCCGTGTTGCCGATGCCGCGGTGGTCGCGTCGGCCCTGATCGACACGCTGTCGGCAAACCTGGATGAGAACGGCAAGGCGAAGCCCGATACCGTGGCGAAGGTGCTGGATCAGATCCGAGCCCTGGCAGCGGCGGTTCGGCGATAAATCGCAGGCTTAGGCTTTCGCCCATGCGGCAAGGCCTGCACCTTGCCATCGTCGTCATCGCGGCTGCCAGCACACTGGCTGGCGCCGTGGTGGCGATTTTCCCTGCCCTGGTCATCGGCATCGTCACCCTGTTCTACGACAGCGCCGGCGGCGTCCTGATCATTCTGGGCAGCCTGATCAGCGTCCTGCCGCACCCTTCGAGCACCGGCCAGGGCGATTCATCGCTACCGATCTTCCAGACCCTGGAAACCGGAAACAGCTTTGTTCTGCTTCGGTCAGCGACAGCAACAATTGCCTGCGCGACGGCTTTCGCGCTGCTGGTCGCTCCGCACAGACGCTGCGACCGAAGGATATGGCTGACCGCCGGGTTGTGCTGTTTGCTCGCGAGTATCGTGGGCGAGCGCACGCTGGCGATTGTCCTGCTGCCAGCACTTCTGGCGAGCGTCAGTCAGATCGTGTCGGGCCGTATCGGCGCGCCGTAGGCGTTCAGTCGCGCATGCGACGTCGGGCTTCATGTTCGCCTTCCCGGAGCCGAAGCTCCGATAACAGCCCGCGCGCGGCCTTAATGAAACGCGCTGCCGGCCGCACCCGCTTGCGCACCGCGCACCAGCCGCCCCGGCAATTGTCCCGTAGGCTCGCCATCGCGCAATACAATCTCTCCCGACAGCACGGTTGCCACATACCCATCGGCCTGCTGCATCAGCCGCCGCCCACCGGCCGGAAGGTCATAGACAACCTTCGGCGCATGCAGTCGCAGCCGGTCATAGTCGACGACATTGATATCCGCCTTCAGCCCCGGCGCGATCACCCCGCGATCATGCAGGCCAAGCGCCCGCGCATTGTCGGCGGTCAGCCGGCGCACCATCCACTCCACCGGGAAGCGCCCGGAAGCCCGGTCCCGCGTCCAATGCGTCAAACCGTATGTCATCGCCGACGCGTCGCACAGGATGGACACATGCGCTCCGCCATCGCCCAGCCCGATCAGCGTATGCGGATGCGCCATCATCGCCCGCACCGTCTCTAGCGAGCCATGCGCATAATTGCTCAGCGGCACATACAGGATAGCACGCCCGTCGTTCTCCAGCAGCCGGTCATACGCTAGGGCTGCCGGATCGACACCCAGCCGCCTAGCCTCGGCGCCGATGCTGCGTTCGGCGGGGGGCTCGTAGTCGGGCGGATTGCCCAGCGGGAAGATGCGGTCCCAGTAGCGCAGGCGCCGTGTCATTGCAGGATCGCCGGGTGACTCGCTGATCAACCGCGCGCGCAGCGACGGGTCGCGCAGTGCGGCGATCCGCGCCGGGAACGGCAGGTGCCGGATTTCGGCCCAGCTTGGGCAGCCGATGAACGGATTCTGCGAAATCTCAAAACCCAGCATGATGCCGGTCGGGCGGGTCAGCACCATCCCGGTCATCGGCAACCCCGCTGCATTGGCCTCTGCCACCAGGTCCAGCAAGCGGCGCCATTCACCTGGCTTGGAATCCCGCTCCAGCACCGTTGTCGTCATCGGCCGTCCGGATGCTTCGACAAGACGGCGCAGCATCGCGAATTCATCCTCGATGGTGTCGCCGTAATCCGAGATCACCTGCAGCCACCCTGCCCCGGTCTGCCCAACCGCGCGAGCAATGGCCATCAGTTCGTCCTCGGCTGCGTCCAGCGTCGGAATCGGCTGCCCGGCCAGGGTTTTGTGGTTCAGCGTCCGCGATGTCGAGAACCCCAGCGCGCCCGCCCGGATGCCCTCGGCCGCCAGGCGCGCCATTTCCGCCCGCTCAACCTCAGTCGCAGGCTCCCGCGCAGCCCCGCGCTCCCCCATGACGAACACGCGCAGCGCCGCGTGCGGCACCTGCGTCGCCACGTCCACATCGAAGCGGCGCTCATCCAGCCGATCGAGATAATCCGGGAAACTTTGCCAGTTCCATGGCAGCCCCTCGGTCAGCACCGGCTCGGGGATGTCCTCCACCCCCTCCATCAGTCGCACCAGCATATCCCGCTGTTCCGGTTTGCATGGCGCGAAGCCAACGCCGCAATTGCCCACCAGC
>DAICYU010000478.1 GCA_027311485.1 Acetobacteraceae bacterium | reverse complement strand
GAACCGAAGATCCACATATTCCACCGAGTTCTCGGCAAGCATCTTCAACACCTTGCTTACCGCGTCGTTCTCTTCTGGCTTCGTCGCCATCCTGACTCACCCCATCATCGGTCTTGAGTGCCACCGAACGTCCGTTGCGTATGCAGCGAACACGGCTAATCGCGGTCCCGCACCACGCGGAACCCCGGGAGCCGGCCCTCTCTAATCGGTTCCGCCGAGGGCCGGAAGCGGATTAACTTTGTCCTGTGACGCACGCTGCGACGGCGGTGGCCGCGCCCGGCGCTGTGCGCTGCTGGCCTAGATTGCGTCCTCCCCACGTTCGCCCGTACGGATCCGGATCACTTCCTCGACCGAGGAAATGAAAATCTTTCCGTCGCCGATCCGGCCTGTCCGGGCCGCGTTGATGATCGCCTCCACGGCGCGCTCAACAACGCTCTCATCGCAAATGACCTCGATCTTCACCTTGGGAAGAAAATCGACAACATATTCGGCCCCGCGATACAGTTCGGTGTGGCCCTTTTGTCGGCCGAAGCCCTTGGCCTCGAGCACCGTGATGCCTTGCAGCCCCACCTCGTGCAGTGCTTCCTTCACTTCATCGAGTTTGAACGGCTTGATGACAGCCTCGATCTTCTTCATGTCCATCAAGCCCGGTTTCGCCGGGCCTCCCACAGAGTTCAGGCTGCCCGCACGTTATGACGATGTCAGCGGCATGAACAGCGTCTTAGGTTTGCACGTGGCGTGCCAAGCGGCAATTGCGAAGCGTCATGTTGGGTTTCGAAATCCGCGAGGGGGCACGGCCGGGTCTGGACCCCGATGAAGCGAGAACGGAGTCCCGCGACCTGCGCGCCTCAAGCCCACTGCCCGCAGAGCGTGCAGATACGACGAGAGCATCCAGCCTGATTTTTAAGCAGTTCCTGGAAGAAAACTAAACGCCGGCGCCCAGCCTGTCGGCCTTTCCAATGCCGAGCACCGACGATATTTCGTCCGCCGACGTAGCGGCATCCCAGCGAGGTATCATTAATGCGCGGCGGCAACTCCTACCTTGGGTCGATCGGCACCACGATCTTTACCGTGATGTCGGCACTCGCCGTCGAGCACAAGGCGATCAACCTGGGCCAGGGCTTCCCGGACACGGAAGGGCCGGCTGATGTTCTGCAAGCGGCGGCGGACGCATTGAAGGACAGCCGCAACCAGTACCCGCCGATGCCTGGCGTGGCGGAATTGCGCCAAGCCGTCGCCAGCGCGAATCGGCGCTTCTACGGCCTTGATGTGGATTGGGAAACCGAGGTGACGGTGACGTCGGGGGCCACCGAGGCCATCATCGCCAGCCTGATGGCGGTGATCGATCCCGGTGATGAAGTCGTGTTGATCGAGCCGCTGTACGATACCTATGTGCCAGTCGTGCGCATGCTGGGTGCCATTCCGCGCTTTGTCCGGCTGCGGCCACCCCATTGGGAACTGCCTCTGGCCGAACTGGCCAATGCGTTCGGGTCGAAGACCAAGGCGATCCTGTTCAACTCGCCGATGAATCCCTCGGGTAAGGTGTTTACCGCGGATGACCTCGGCGTTATCGCCGATCTGGTCGCCCGGCATGATACCTATGCGATCTGCGATGAAGTTTACGAACACTTGATTTTCGACGAGGTACGCCACATCCCGCTGATGACACTGCCTGGCATGCGCGCCCGCACGATTCGGATCGGCAGCGCCGGCAAGACGTTTTCGCTGACCGGGTGGAAAGTCGGCTACGTAACTGCCTGCACGGCGCTGACTCCGCTGGTGCGAAAGGCCCACCAGAACCTGACCTTTACCACCGCACCCAACCTGCAGCGGGCGGTCGCGGTCGGGCTGGCCAAAGATGACGCCTACTTTGCTGCCCTGGCGCGTGATCTACAGGACCGGCGAGATCAGTTGGCTGCCGGCCTCGCTTCAGTGGGACTGTCGGTGCTGCCAACGCACGGCACCTACTTCATCACGACTGATTTCGCCCCGCTGGGGTTCAACGGGGACGACGTCGCGTTCTGTCGCCATATCACCGAGCATGCCGGCGTGGCTGCCATTCCAGTTTCCGCTTTCTACGATCAACCCGATGCGCCGCGACATTATGCCCGGTTTGCCTTCTGTAAACGCCCGGATGTGTTGGCCGAGGCAATCGAACGCCTGCGTCGGTATTTCGACGCCTGATTGGCGGACGCGATCGAGTAGGTTACCATTTCGCCAGACGACGGTGTCCCTTCGGGGGTGAAACGGGAACTGCCGGAAGGCGGCTGCCCTCGCAACTGTAAGCGGTGAGCCGGGTCCGATGCCATTGTCCCCCCACGGGGGGCGAGAAGGCGGACAAAACGGCCGTGATCCGCGAGCCAGGAGACCGGCCGGCGTCGAGACTGCACGCGCGCGCCCGGGCGAGGTGAACCGGCGTAGCGGGGAGAAACCCGCATGCGGGCAATCGACACAGTGTCGATGGAGGTTCCGCATGCGCGTCGTATTCGCGTCAGCGGCTTTGTTGATCGTCGCAGCTTCTGCATCCCGCGCTGACGATCTGAATGTTACCATACCTGATCAGGTTGTAACCGCGACCCGCATTCCGACACCGGTGCAGGACATCCCGGCCGGGGTCACGGTCATCGACCGGGCGACGATCGAGGCCAAAGGCTACAACAGCCTGCAGCAGGCGCTCACGGATATCCCGGGCGTTCAGGTCACACCCTTGGGCGGGCTGGGTGGCCAGACAAGCGTCTTCATCCGGGGCACCAACTCGAACCAGGTGCTCGTGCTGCGCGACGGCATGCCCATCACCGACGCGTCCGACCCCACCGGCGCATACAATTTCGGTACCGACACGCTGAGCGACATCGAGCGAATCGAAATTATCCGCGGCCCGATGGCGGCGTTGTACGGATCCGGCGCGATCGGCGGCGTGATCAACCTGATCTCCCGCCGTGGCACTCAGCAGGGTATTCACTGGGAGGGCGACCTGGCCGGCGGCTATCCGGCGCTGATCCGCGGCGCGGTGAGCGCGAGCGGCATCGAGGGGCCGGTCGACTTCGCTATCACCGCCGAATCGCAGTCGCAGCGTGGCTACGACCAGGTGCCGCAGCGGATGACGGCGTATAACGGCGCACCGCAGGGTTTCAGAGACCGGATTCTGACATTGAACCTGGGGTATACCCCGGTCGAGGGGACGCGGCTGTCCCTGTTCCTGCGTGCCGACGAGAACTATTTCGGTTTTGTTCCGGATGATCCAACATTCAACAACACCGATGCCAACGGCAAGTCCTCGTCGCTATTGGGACGGATCGGCGGATCGACACGTCTGCTGGACGGCCTGCTGGATACCAGCGCCTATGTCGGGCAGCTGCAGGATGACCGCCGCTATGTGACCGGTCTGGAACCTGCCAATCCGAACCTGACGGTCAATAACGACCGCTACCATTCCTATCGGACCGACCTGCAGTGGAATAACACCCTGCATCTCGATTCCCTGGCGGGGATACCCGGCTTTTCACGCAGTGCGATGACGTTCGGCTATGAATATACGGACGATACCGCCAAGGTCCGCTTGAATGACAGTTCCGGCGGATTTCCCTACGGCAATTCAGCGTCCGGTTCGCTGAGTGACAGCGCCGCGTATGTGGGGCTGCAAACGACGCTCCTGACGCGGTTGGACCTGACGGCCCAGCTTCGCCAGGACTGGGTCGTCAACGACTCGCCAACAACCTGGCGGGTCGGCGGCGTGTATGACCTGTCGGAA
>DAICYU010000477.1 GCA_027311485.1 Acetobacteraceae bacterium | reverse complement strand
CGATTGTCGGCTGTCACGCATTTCGGTCAGGATTGTATCGAGATTCGTGGCATGGGACTCGACCGCGGCGGACAGCGGATAGCAGCCAAGCGAACGGAAGCGGACCATGCGGTCGACCGGTTCTTCCCCCGGCAAGAAACGCATCCGGTCGTCATCGACAACGATGATCTGGCCTTGCCGCAGAACCGTGGGACGCATTGCGGCGAAATACAGCGGCACCACGTCGATGCCTTCCGCCGCGATGTATGTCCACACATCGAGTTCAGTCCAGTTCGAGAGTGGAAAAACCCTGAGTGTTTCGCCGGGACCCAACTGGCCATTGTACAGGTGCCAAAGTTCGGGACGCTGACGCTTCGGATCCCAAGCATGCCCTGGCGCTCGCACGGAAAAGATCCGCTCCTTGGCGCGGGATCGTTCTTCGTCACGCCGAGCGCCGCCGATGGCAAAGTCATAGCCGCCTTCGCTGAGTGCCTGTTTCAGCGCATCGGTCTTCATGATCTGCGTATAGGCGCCGCCATGGTCAAATGGATTGATGTTGTCCCGCAAGCCGTCAGGATTTGTGTGGGAAATCAGGTCCAGGCCGAAACGGCGCACTGTCTCATCGCGAAACTCAATCATCGCCCGGAACTTCCAGGTCGTGTTGATATGCAGCAAGGGAAATGGCGGCTTTGCCGGGTAGAACGCCTTGCGAGCCAAGTGAAGCAGGACGGATGAGTCCTTGCCGATCGAATACATCAGAACGGGTCGTCGTGCCTGCGCGGCGACTTCACGGAAAATCTGGATGCTTTCAGCCTCCAGCACTGCCAAATGGGCGGGGCGCTGCGTATTCATGATGCCATCCTGCTAAGATCGACGCTCTACACGCGCCGGACGATGTAGCTCTGTTCCAGCGCTTCAACAATCGTGTTCGCATGGATCGAGTCGCGCGCTTCGACCATTACCTCTAGTTCTGCCGCCTGAACAGATGCGGCGGCGAACAGGCGCTGATGTGAGACTTCGATGATATTGCCGCCCGAGCCGCCGATCTTGCCGGCAATATCAGCGAGCACGCCAGGGCGATCGGGGATCTGCAGGTGCAGGCGCAGCAGCCGGCCGTCGCGCAGCAGGTCGCGCAGCAGCACATTGGACAGGATGCGCGCATCGATATTGCCACCGGTAATGGCAACGCCCACCTTCTTGCCGCGGAATTTTTCTGGATAGGTCAGCAATGCGGCAACACCCGCGGCTCCCGCGCCTTCGGCAACGGTCTTTGCGCCTTCGACCAGCAGGCCGATGGCTTCTTCGATAGCCCGCTCAGGGGTCACCAGGATGCCTGCGATCCGGCGGCGAACGAGATCGAAGCCGATTTCACCGATGTCGCGCACAGCGATACCCTCGGCAATGGTAGCGCCGCCTACGGAAACAGAGCGGCCGGCAAGGCGCTGTGCCATGGCGGCATAGGTTTCCACCTCAGCGCCGAACACTGCGATGCCGGGATTCAAGGCCGATGCCGCGACCAGACAACCGGCCAGCAGCCCGCCGCCGCCCGTGGGAATGATCAATGCGTCGAGGTCTGGGGCATCCTGCAGCATTTCCAGCGCCAGTGTGCCCTGGCCGGCAATGATCCCCGGATCGTCGTATGGATGGATAAACACCAGCCCATGCACCGCTGCCAACGCGTGGGCATGCGCCGCCGCCTCAGCCAGGCTCTCGCCCTCCAGCACGACATTTGCGCCCCAAGAGGCTGTGCGGGTGACCTTCGTCGCCGGGGTGAATTTCGGCATAACGATCGTGGCCGCGATCCCCAGCAGACTGGCGTGGCGGGCGACAGCCTGGGCGTGGTTGCCGGCCGACATTGCAATGACGCCGCGTGCCCGTTCGTCGCCCGATAGCATGGCCAGCCGATTGGCGGCGCCGCGTTCCTTGAACGCACCCGTGACCTGTAGATGGTCCAGTTTTAGCACTACCTCAGCGCCGGTGAGGCGTGAGATCGCGTGGCTGGGTATCATCGGTGTGCGCAGAACCCGCCCGACGATGCGCGCTGCCGCCTGCTCAACGTCCTCGAGCGTGATCACAGCGTCGAGCCGGTCGCGTCAGCCGAAGCGGATTTCCAGGATTTCGTAGGATCTATCCCCACCAGGAGCCGGCACCGAAATGGTGTCGCCAACCTTCTTCCCGATCAGCGCCTTGGCCAGAGGCGATGAAATCGACAAGCGCGCAGCCTTAATGTCGGCTTCATGGACACCGACGATCTGGTAGGTGGCTTCCTTATCTGTTTCTTCGTCCACCAGCTTTACATGCGCGCCGAATTTGACATGCGAACCGGACAGGGTAGCCGGGTCGATGACCTCGGCCGAGGATGTGATCTCCTCAAGTTCTGCTATACGCCCTTCAATGAAGGATTGTCGTTCCCGGGCCGCATGATATTCCGCATTTTCCGACAGATCCCCGTGTGCCCGGGCCTCCGCAATGGCACGGATGATGGCGGGGCGTTCCTGTGACTTAAGAGTCCGGAGCTCTTCCTCCAAACGCTGCAGGCCAGAGGCAGTCATGGGAAACTTCTGCACAGCGTAGTCCCTCAAACGCGGTCGTTGATGTGGCAAGGCCGCGGCCGAGTGACATCCCAACCGCGGCGATCTTGTTAAAACGAACCGCGAAAGTAGGACTGTAGCGGCGCAACTTCAAGCGTTCCCGCTTTAAGCGCCGCAATTGCATGAATAGCCGCCCGGGCGCCGGCGATCGTGGTGTAGTGCGGCACCCCATGCGTTAGCGCGCTGCGGCGAATCGCAAAGCTGTCCGCAACCGATTGCGGGGTCGAGGCAGTATTGATGACCAATTGAACCTCGCCCGATCGGATTGCGTCGACGCAATGCGGCCGGCCTTCCAGCACCTTGTTCACCACGGTTACCGCGAAGCCAGCCTCCCGGATGCGGGAGGCGGTGCCGCGGGTGGCGAGAATGGTGAAGCCCATCTCGGTCAGCCGGCGCGCAAGTGCGGGCAGGCCTTTCTTGTCTGCGTCCTTGACCGACAGGAAGACGGCACCGGACATTGGTAAAACAACGCCGGCACCAAGCTGGGATTTGGCGAAAGCGCGCTCGAAGCTGGAATCAAGCCCCATGACCTCACCGGTTGATTTCATCTCCGGCCCCAGGATCGTGTCCACGTTGGGGAAGCGGGCAAACGGGAACACGGCTTCCTTGACCGCAACATGCGGGGAGATCGAGTCGTCATCCAGCTTGAAGTCCGTTGCTAGTTTCGCGCCAGCCATGACGCGAGCGCCGACCTTGGCGATCGCAACCCCGGTCGCCTTGGCCACGAACGGCACAGTCCGCGAGGCCCGAGGGTTTACCTCCAGCACGTAGATCGTGTCGTCCTTAATGGCATACTGAACATTCATCAGGCCGACGACGCCCAGCGCCTTTGCTATCGCCTCGGTTTCCGATTTCAGCTCGGTGACCATGGACGGCGGCAGCGAGTAGGGGGGCAGCGAGCACGCAGAATCACCGGAATGGATGCCGGCTTCCTCAATATGCTCCATAACCCCGGCCACATAGACGGTCTCGCCGTCAGCGATACAGTCCACATCCACCTCGATCGCATCATTTAGGTAGCGGTCGATCAGCACCGGGTTCTCGCCGGAGACGCGTACGGCCTCGCGCATGTAGCGGTGCAGCCCAGCGCGGTCATAAACGATTTCCATGGCCCGTCCGCCAAGGACGTAGCTTGGCCGGATCACCACCGGGTAGCCGATGCGTTCGGCAATGGTGTCGGCCTCCTCGGCCGACCG
>DAICYU010000476.1 GCA_027311485.1 Acetobacteraceae bacterium | reverse complement strand
ATGGCGGAGGAACTGGCCGAGGCGCGCAAGGAGATTGCCTCACCGCGGATGACCGCGATCGCCGACACGCTGGCCGACCAGGACGATGAAAGCCTGATCGAGCCGGGCCAGATGGTGGTGACGATCACCCGTGACGGCTTCATCAAGCGCACCTCGCTGGAGACGTTCCGCGCCCAGAACCGTGGCGGACGTGGCCGCTCGGGCGCCGGCACGCGTGGTGACGACGTGGTGACCCGCAGCTTCAACGGGCACACGCACCAGTGGGTGCTGTTCTTCTCCTCGGGCGGCAAGGCGTTCCGGGAAAAGGTTTGGAAGCTGCCGGAAGGCGGGCCGACCGGAAAGGGCAGGGCGCTGGTCAACCTGCTGCCTGAACTCGGGTCCGATGCGATCACCACGGTGCTGCCGCTGCCGCAGGACGAAACCCTGTGGGACAGCCTGCACCTGGTCTTCGCGACCGCATCCGGCAACGTGCGCCGCAATCGCCTGTCGGATTTCCGCAACGTCCGCGCTTCCGGCCTGATTGCCATGAAGCTGGATGAGGGCGATCGGCTGATCGGTGTCGCCACCTGCCGGGAAGGGGACGACGTGCTGCTGGCCACCCGCAAGGGCCGCTGCATCCGCTTCCAGCTTCTGGACGATCAGGTGCGCGTCTTCGCCGGACGCGACAGCTCCGGCGTGCGGGGCATCAAGCTGCTGAGCGGTGACGAGGTGATCAGCCTGTCGGTCCTGCGCCATGTGGAGGCGACGCCGGAGGAACGCGTTGCCTACCTGAAGCAGGCGAACGCCAAGCGTCGCGGCAATGGCAACGGCAACGGTGAGGGCGAGATCGACTCCGCGGTGGCCGACAGCGACGAACCGGTGGCGGACGTGAGCCTGTCGGCCGAGCGGTACGCTCAGCTTGAGGCGGCGGAGGAAATGCTGCTGACGGTGACCGATATGGGCTTCGGCAAGCAGACATCCGCCTATGAATACCGCGTCACCGGCCGTGGCGGGCAGGGCATCGCCAACATCACTCTGGCGCCGCGCAACGGCAAAGCGGTGGTGGCGACCTTTGCCGTGCGGCAAGGGGACGACATCATGATGGTGACCGATGCCGGTCGCCTGATCCGCGTGCCGGTCGATCAGGTGCGTGTCACCGGCCGGCAGGCCATGGGTGTTACGCTGTTCCGCGTCGACAAGGGTGAACATGTCACCAGCGTGTTCACCGTGCTCGAAGACGAGTCGGACGACACCGGCGCCGTCGAAAATAACGACCCCGAGGAAGGAAACGATGGCTGACAAAGCCACCCATCAGCCCCGCATCGGCCTGTATCCAGGCACGTTCGACCCCGTCACCAACGGCCACCTTGATATCATTGCCCGAGCCGCTCGGCTTTTGGACAAGCTGGTGGTCGGTGTGGCGGTCAATACCGGCAAAGGCCCGCTGTTCGCACTGGAAGAGCGCGTCGAGCTGGTGCGTGCCGAAATCGCCTCCATCGCCAGCCGCAACGGCATGGTGATCGAAGTGCTGCCGTTCGATTCGTTGCTGATTGACTTCGCCCGGCAGGTGGGTGCGTCGATGATCGTGCGCGGACTGCGGGCCGTGTCGGATTTCGACTATGAATTCCAGATGGCCGGCATGAACTACCGCATGGCCCCTGATATTGAGACGGTGTTCCTGATGGCAAGCGAACGCCATCAGTTCATCGCCTCTCGCCTGGTGAAGGAGGTCGCCAATCTGGGCGGCGACATCTCCTCTTTCGTGCCGCCACTCACGCTGGAGCGTGTGCTGAAGCGGATCCGGGGCTGACGCGCCGGATTTGATCCCTATCTGCTGAGTTAAGGAGGCGTTGATGAACCGCCGTACCCTGATTGCATCCTGCGCGCTGCTGGCGCCCATGGGACTTGGCTTGCCGGCGTTCGGGCAGACCACGACCGACCCCGAGAATACGCTGTACATGGACCTGAAGCAGGGCCGTGTGGTGATCCAACTGCTGCCTGAATACGCGCCCAAGACGGTGGCGCAGATCAAGACCCTGACGCGCCAGGGCTTCTATGACGGCACGCCGTTCCACCGCGTGATCGAAGGCTTCATGGCGCAGGGTGGCGACCCGACCGGCACCGGTACGGGCGGCAGCAAGCTGCCCGACCTGCCGCTGGAAGCCAGCCGGTTGCACTTCGTGCGCGGCGTCTGCGGGATGGCGCGTTCGTCGAACCCGAACAGCGGCAACAGCCAGTTCTTCATCATGTTTGCCCCCGCGCCGTCGTTGGACGGGCAGTACACGATCTGGGGGCGCGTTGTGCGCGGCATGGACTATGTGGACGAGATCAAGCGCGGCACCGGCCCGAATGGCCAGGTTGTCGGTCAGCCGGACCGGATCATCCACATGCGCGTGGCCGCGGACGTAAAAGAGTAAAAGGAGAGAGCGATGAGCGAAAGCAAACCGGCCCTGGATCCCGAGAACACCCTTTACCTGGACCTGAAGCAGGGCCGTGTGGTGATTCAGCTGCGCCCGGATCTGGCGCCCCTGCACGTGGAGCAGATCAAGACCTTGGTGCGCCGCGGCTTCTACGATGGCACGGTGTTCCACCGGGTGATCGAGGGCTTCATGGCACAGGGCGGCGACCCGACCGGCACCGGCACCGGCGGCAGCGACATGCCCAACCTGCGGGCCGAGTTCAGCGACAAGGGGCGTTTTGTCCGCGGCACCTGCGGCATGGCGCGGTCCCAGTCGCCGAACAGCGCCAACAGCCAGTTCTTCATCATGTTCGAGCCGGCGCCGCATCTGAACGGCCAGTACACGATCTGGGGCCAGGTTGTGGAAGGCATGGAGCTTGTCGATCAGATCAAGCGGGGCGCCGGCGGCAGCGGCTCGGTGTCCAATCCCGACAAGATCGAGAAGTTCTCGGTCATGGCGGACGCGGCCTGATTTTCACGATGATGACGCCGAAGGTCGCGGGTCAGGCTTGACCCGCGGCGCTTCATGGCGTTGATAGCGGCGTTCCGAGCCCGTAGCTCAGTCGGTAGAGCACGAGACTTTTAATCTTGGGGTCGTGGGTTCGATTCCCACCGGGCTCACCAGCGCATCCCTCTGAATTTACACCAGAATTGCGGTCCATTTCGTCCTGTATCCAGCTTGGCGTCTGGGTGCTGACAGGACATTGACAGGACAGGGGAGGCTGGCCAACCGGCGTTCGGATGTTGACCCGCTCGCCTCCGCATGATTACCAAAGCCAACACAATCTCCCTTGCATCTCACGGAAAAGTGTGTCAGGTCAGGCGTGGCGACGCGAATGGGTCCCCATTCGGTTCCCTCGACCGGCCGCGCGCTTGCCGGGCATCAGCAACCGTTCTTCCGGTGAGAACCGATGCCCAATTCTTCGCGACCGCGGCGCAACCCGCGTCCCGATCTATCCTGCTTACCGCCCGTGCTGCCCAGCTTGCGGCCCGACCTGACGGCCGTGCTGCCGCCGGAGTATTATGACCTCCTTCCGCACCTGCCGGTGCGTGTTTCGCGCGAAGATGCCGCGGTGTTGCTCACCCGCTATTTCTTCGCCACCAAGCCTCGTACCCTGGAACGTGCACCGCTGTGCTGGCAGGTGCTGAACGGACGGGCGCATTGCTTGACAATCGAACTTTTTGCGTGGGCGGCAGGCTGCGTTGCGGACGCGCCGGCACTTCTTGGCGGCCACTGCAACGAAGCGAACAAGTCGGGCGATGCAGAAATCCGGCGTCACCAGCGCGGGACCACTGAGTGCTCCGGCAACACTCAACGCCTGGTAGAATCCCAGCC
>DAICYU010000475.1 GCA_027311485.1 Acetobacteraceae bacterium | reverse complement strand
CCAACCTGCAGTATCTCTACATTGCCTGCCTCGTCGCCGGCAGCATTCTCGGCATGAACCATCGCGTGCTGGTGCAGGGTTTCCTGCGGATGTTCGTCCCGCTGCTGGTCGGCACCGCGGCGCTGCCATACCCGGCGTTGTGTGGTGATCTGTGGCGCCTGCATTGGCATCGGCGGATATCAGCACCGGATCAACGCGGTTTCCGGCGCGCTGTACCCGCCGGAGATTCGTGCTACCGGCAAAGGGTGAGCGCTGGGAATGACGATGCTGGGTTACCTCAGGCGCGGCAGTGAGCCGGCCAGGGTTGTCCAGCGAGCTTGAGCGCGAACAGTCGCGCCAAGCGTATCAAGGCGCGTTGTGCGTGAACGCCGTTGATGCGTCCTCGCTGTCCAGCTTCCGCCATCGCATTCTGCGCCTCGGCTTGACGCCGCATTCGATCCGGCGTTGTTCCACATGCCATGGACGATGATCTGCCCATTGTTGACGCGCATCACCACCTATGGGACCTCGGCGGACCGCTGCGCTATCCTTGGCTGACCTCCGGGGAGCACGCTTACCTCGGTGACTACTCCCGCATTCGCCGGTCATACCTGCCGGACGAATACCGGCGCGACACGTCGCTGCACAAGGTCGTGGCAACGGTCCATATCGAAGCCGAGTGCGACCGGTCCCAGCAAGTCGCGGAAACCGAGTGGCTAACTCGCATCGCCGCGGCAACCGGCATGCCGAGCGCCATCGTGGCGCATGCCTGGGTCGATACGCCGAACGCCGAGGAAATTATCGCTGCTCAGGCCGCCAATTCTCTGGTGCGTGGCATCCGCACCAAGCCGGTGATAGCCTCCGGCCCTGGTGAATCGGTGCGCGGCCAGGCGCGCACCCTGCAGGACCCGACATGGCGCAGGGGACTGGCGCTGCTGACCGAATACAATCTGTCCTGGGATCTCCGAGTGCCCTGGTATCATCTGGAGGAGGCTGCGGAGGTCTGCCGCGAGCATCCCGATATGCGGATCGTGCTGAACCATACCGGCTATCCGTTGGACCGCTCAA
Organism: Acetobacteraceae bacterium; assembly: GCA_027311485.1. Taxonomy (GTDB): domain Bacteria; phylum Pseudomonadota; class Alphaproteobacteria; order Acetobacterales; family Acetobacteraceae; genus Rhodopila. The sequence continues at coordinate 2,727 of DAICYU010000475.1, read as the reverse complement.
AAGAGCAACTGGCAGTCTGGAAACGCGGCATGGAGGCTTTGGCGTCCTGTCCGCATGTGTGGTGCAAGATATCCGGCCTGACGGTGGCGGGTCAGCCCTGGACCCTGCAGGTAAACGGGGCCGTGATTCGAGAGACGATCGGCATGTTCGGTGTCGACCGCTGCATGTTCGCGTCCAACTTTCCAGTCGACAGCGTCAAGGCGAGCTGGGACTGGATCTACTGCCAGTTCAAAGACGTGACGGCCGGATTGCCGGCCGAAGACCGACGTAAGCTGTTCGCCGAAAACGCTCTGACATTTTATCGTATCGAACTGCCGGTCACCGCTGAACAACAACCATCCAGGGCATCCCAAAGCGGTCGGTGACCATGCAGAAAGAGGATGCAAAGAACGTCTGTGTCAATGGCACGGTCACATTTCCACCCTGGGCGAGGGCATCGAATGTCCGCTTGGCGGCGCGATCGTCCGCAAGCGCCAAGGATAGCGAAAATCCCCGAAATTCCGGCTTGCCGGCGCAGTGTCCGTCGGACAGGAAGATCTGGCTGTCACCGATCCGCAGCGCGGCGTGCATGATCTTGTCGCCGGTGACGCCCGGTGGAAGCTCCTCCGGACCCGGATTTTCACTGAACAGCATCCGCATCAGTAGTTCGGCGTCCAGGGTATTGGTATAGAAGTCGATTGCCTCCCGGCAGCGTCCATCAAGGAATATGTAGGGTTGGATCTGCATTTCGCGTCCTTCCAAACGATATTTCGATATCAGCCCAGCCTGGTGACCTGGCGCACCTCCGCTCTGGATAGTGCGCCGGCGAGGTGGCGGTGGTTGGCAGCGAACTGGCCACAACTAGCCATACAGGCGGGGACAGCGTCCAGCCTTTCTGTCGGGCGCGTTGCGGCGTTTCACACGCTTGGATCAATGTTGCTTCCAGGCTCGCTCACGCCGCGCGGGTGTCCGACCAATTGCCTGGCCAAAGCCGCCGTTCTATCCAGGGCGAAATGAACAGGGAGTAGCGTCAATGGATCTAAACCTGCGCGGCCGCACCGCGCTGATCACCGGCGCATCGAAGGGCATCGGCCTGTCCAGCGCGGAATGCCTTGCCGCCGAAGGCGTCAACCTGATCCTTGTGTCCCGTACTCAGGCCGATCTCGACACGGCCTGCGCGCGCATCGGCGACCGGCATAACGTCACGATCGAGACCCATGCTTACGACCTGTCGGACAGTCGCAACGTTGGCTGCCTGGCCGACGCGCATCCCGATATCGACATCCTGGTCAACAACGCGGGCGCCATTCCGGGCGGTGATCTGTGGCAGATCACCGAAGATCGCTGGCGTGAAGCCTGGGATCTGAAAGTATTCGGATATATCAACATGTGCCGTCGCTTCTACGCTGCGATGAAGGATCGTGGCCGAGGCGTCATCATCAACATCCTGGGCATGGCGGGTGAGAAGATGGACCGCGGCTATATCGCCGGGTCCAGCGGCAACGCCAGTCTGATGGCCTTCACCCGCGCGCTGGGCGGATCAGCTGGCGATGACGGGCTGCGTGTCGTCGGTATCAACCCCGGTGCAATCGCCACGGACCGTCTGGTGACGATCATGAGAACCCGCGCCACGGAGCGGCTTGGCGACGAGAACCGGTGGGAGGAACTGATGCAGCCCCTGCCGATGGGGCGCGCCGGCAAGCCTGAGGAGATCGGGCACATGGTGGCGTTTTTGGCGTCGGATTTGTCAGCCTACACAACCGGAACGATTATCACCATCGATGGTGGCGCGGCCAATCGCGGACCGATGTTTTGAGGGAGTCCAGTTATGGATCTTCGGGAAAAAGTAGCTGTCGTGACAGGCGCCAGCGGCGGCATCGGATCAGCGACAGCGCGTCGCCTGGCCGAGGCCGGGGCGAAGGTCGTTGTGGGCTACAACAGTCGCGCCGAGACGGCGCAGGCCATCGTGGCAGGGCTTTCCGGCGACGGGCATCTCGCCATGCGTATTCCCATGCTGGAGACCGCGGTCATCCGGGAGGCCGCCACGGCTGTAGAACGTGACTTTGGACGTTGCGATGTACTAGTGAATTCCGCCGGGTTCACGCGCATGGTGCCGCATCATGATTTGGAGGCGTTGGACGACGATCTGATCGACGCGATCTTCGCCGCCAATGTGCGCGGGCCGTTCGCCACGATCCGTGCCTTTGCGCCGTTGATGCGCCGGTCGGGCGACGCAGTGATCGTCAATATCTCCTCGGTTGCGGGCATTGTCGGCACCGGAAGTAATATCGCTTACGGTGGCTCGAAGGCGGCGCTCGACACGATGGCGCTGTCGCTGGCACGCGTGCTGGACCCCGAGATCCGCGTGCTCACGGTATCGCCCGCCGCCGTGGACACGGCGTTCGTCCCCGGACGCACGACCGCCATGGTGGAGAAGGTCGCGGCGACAACACCGTTGAAGCGCGTCGTGCAGGCGGATGAGGTGGCGCAGGCGGTGATGGCGGCAGTGACACATCTAACATCCAGCACCGGCTGGATCATTCCAGTCGATGGTGGGAAGATAGTCGGCTAAGATCTTGATGTAACGCGTGTGAAGGCAATATAGCCTGACTGCCAACGCGCCGCATTGCCGCTTTTGCTGCTAAAAATCCTATTTTACATTATTTGGAGTTAAGGCATTCGAAAAACAGATTTAATAATCAATGTAGATGAAGATAAGATCTTTGTAGAACATGCGAATTCTGCATC
>DAICYU010000474.1 GCA_027311485.1 Acetobacteraceae bacterium | reverse complement strand
GCTATGACCAGGGAACGCCGCTTCAACGCGTCCGGCTTCGTGATCCGCTTGGCGGTCAGGGTTTCGATCGCCGAGCCATCCGCGGCGACAGTCAGCACCGGCAGGTCACCCAGATGGCCGTCCCCATCCGGCCCCGCGTGCCGGCCGGTTTCCCCGGGGTCCCAATGCCCGCCCGCCGCGCCGGCCGGTATGCGGACGCCGTTCAGCAGGATGGGACCGCAATCATCGTTCTGATGCACATGGAAACCATGCACCCCAGGCGGCAGGTCGTGCAGATTGACTTGGAACGTCGTGCCAGCGGTCCCGCTGGCGATGATGACGGTGCCGATATCAGCCCCCGGTCCATCCCGGGTCGTCTTTTGCATGGTCACCACAATGTCCTCGGCGGCGGCCGGCAGGGCGGCACCGCACGCAAGCAAGGCCAGGCTGAGTAAAACAAGCGTCCGGCGGTTCATCTCGGCCCCATGGTGCGATTCGCGCCGGGGCTGATTGGCATGCGGCCACGCCTGCTGGCAACATGATCCAACGCCGGAAAGGAACCTCTGATGAGCAATGTCACACGCGCCAGCTTCCGCTGCACGGATTTCCGCCTGACATCGGGCACAATCATGCCTGAGGTCACGCTATCCTACGTCACGCGCGGCCGGCTGGCAGCGGACGGGCGCAATGCTATCCTGGTGACACACGGCTACACCAGCGGCCCGGCGATGATCGAGCCGGGCGCCGGATCCTCCGAAGGCGCCTGGAGCACCCTGGTCGGCCCCGGTGCGCCGATCGACACCGACCGGTATTTCGTCGTCTGCTCCAACATGCTGGGCTCGTCCTACGGATCGACCAACGCCGCGTCGATCGATCCCGCAACCGGCAAGCCCTACGGATCGCGGTTCCCGAAAATCACGGTGGCCGACATCGTCACGGCGCAGAAGCGGCTGCTGGACCATCTCGGGGTCACACATCTCCGCGCCGTGGTGGGACCATCGTATGGCGGATTCCAGGCCTTCCAATGGGCGGTGACCTTCCCGGATTTCATGGACGGCGTCGCCCCCGTGGTCACGTCGCCGCTGCCCCCGGCTTCCGACCGGGTTGACGGCCTGCTGAAATGGTTCGCGCCGGACCCGAACTGGAACAATGGCGACTACTACGAAACCGGCGGCGTGAAGGACACGCTGACGGCACTCCGCGTCGATACCCTCACCCGCTACGGCCTCGCCGACAGCCTGGCGGAGCGCTTCCCCGATCCCGCTTCCCGCGTCGCCGAAGTCCGCAGGATCGCCGCCGCCTGGGCCGAGGTGTTCGACGCCAACTCCCTGTTCATCCTCGGTGACGCGATGGCGACTTACGACATCACCAGGCACTACGACCGGATCAAAGTACCGGTGCTGTATGTATTGTCACGCACCGATGCGCTGTTTACGCCTTCCCTGGCGCCCGGAGTCATGGCCGGGTTGCACGCCGCCGGCGTCGATGCCGAATACGTGGAAATCGACAGCGACCACGGCCACCTGGCATCCGGCGCGGACGCCGCCAAATGGGCGCCAGACCTGCGGCGCTTTATCGAAAAGCTGGAAGCGAGGACCTGACATGGAGTCTACGACCGTCGATCACGCCATCACCTCCCGCCGGTCGATCCGGCGCTTCCTGCCGACGCCGGTTCCCGCCGCGACCGTGGAAGCGATCCTGGATATTGCGGCGCGGGCGCCCAGCGGGACCAACATGCAGCCATGGCGCGGCTACGCCCTGGCCGGCGAAGCGAAGGACCAGCTGGTCGCCGCGGTGCAGGCGGTATTCGACGCCGAGGAACCCGGCCATGTGCAGGAGGTGCAATACTACCCCGACTCGTTCTTCGAACCCTACCTCTCCCGCCGCCGCACCGTCGGCTGGGGTCTGTACGGCCTGCTCGGCATCACCAAGGGCGACAGCGCCCGGATGAAGGCGCAGCACCGGCGCAACTTCCAGTTCTTCGATGCGCCGGTCGGGCTGATCTTCACCATCGACCGGCGGTTGGCGACCGGGTCATGGCTGGATTACGGCATGTTCCTGCAGAACATCATGACCGCCGCCCGTGGCCGCGGCCTGGACACCTGCGCCCAGGCGGCGTGGAGCCATTATCATCGCGCCATCCGCCCGGTGCTGGGCCTGGAGGACGTGGAAACCGTCGTCTGCGGCATGGCCCTGGGATACGCCGACCCGGACGCGCCAGAGAATCAGCTGGCCACCGAACGCACACCGGCGCGGACCTTCGTCCGGTTCGACGGCTTTTCTGATTGACAACCGCCCCTGAGCCGACGGAACATGTCGAGAACACACGGCGTTCCGTCTGGCATTTGACCCCGGCCCGCCGGCGTGACTGGTGCTGACGGCGTGACAATCTGGCCACATCTAGTGGTCGTGATCGTTTGCCGGCCCATATCTGGTTGCCGCGAATCCAAACAAGTTTGCAAAAGGACCCTTCGTGAATGCCGATGTCAGGGGAGGCCGCCGTGCTCGATGCAGTCCAGATGCGAGGTCGCTATCAGGTTCATGTGGACCGCACCCGCGATGCATTGCTGACCGAGTTCGGCATGGCAACGCTCCGGGATCGGTACCTGATGCCCGGCGAGTCGTTCCAGGATCTGTTCGCCCGCGTCGCATCGCAGTACGGCGACAGCCAGGCGCATGCGCAGCGTCTGTACGACTACATGAGCAAGCTGTGGTTCATGCCGTCCACCCCGATCCTGTCGAACGGCGGCACCACCCGCGGGCTGCCGATCTCCTGCTTCCTGAATGAAGCGTCCGACAGCCTGGATGGCATCGTCGGGCTGTGGAATGAGAATGTGTGGCTGGCGTCCAAGGGCGGCGGCATCGGCTCCTACTGGGGCAATCTTCGCTCGATCGGGGAGAAGGTGGGCGCGGTCGGCAAAACCTCCGGCGTGATCCCGTTCATCCGGGTGATGGACAGCCTGACGCTGGCAATCTCCCAGGGTTCGCTGCGCCGTGGCTCCGCCGCGGTGTACCTGCCGGTTTGGCACCCCGAGATCGAGGAATTCGTGGAAATCCGCCGCCCGACCGGCGGCGACCCGAACCGCAAGGCGCTGAACCTGCACCACGGCATCCAGATCCCCGACGACTTCATGCGCGCCGTGGAAACCGACGGGCAGTGGGCCCTGCGCTCCCCCAAGGACCACAGCGTGGTGCGCACCATCTCGGCCCGCGCGCTGTGGATCCGCATCCTGACCGCCCGCATCGAAACCGGGGAGCCTTACCTCGTCTTCTCCGACCACGTGAACAACGCCCGGCCCGAGCATCACAAGCTGGCCGGGCTGGAAGTGAAGACATCCAACCTGTGCAGCGAAATCACCTTGCCGACCGGTGAGGACCAGCACGGCCGGCAGCGCACCGCCGTGTGCTGCCTGGCCAGCCTGAACCTGGAAAACTGGTTCGAGTGGGAGGCGCATCCGACCTTCGTCGAGGACGTGATGCGGTTCCTGGACAACGTGCTGCAGGACTTCATCGATCGCGCGCCCGAGGGGATGGAGAAGGCGAAATACGCCGCCATGCGCGAACGCTCCGTCGGTCTGGGCGTGATGGGGTTCCATTCGTTTCTTCAGGCGTTGAACGTGCCGTGGGAAAGCGTCGTGGCCAAGGTCTGGAACAAGAAGATCTTTCGCCACATCCGGGCGCAGGCGAACGCCGCGTCCCTGGCGCTGGCCGAGGAACGCGGCCCCTGCCCCGACGCAGCCGAATACGGCGTGAAGGAACGATTCTCCCACAAGCTGTCGATCGCGCCGACGGCATCGATTTCGATCATCGCCGGCAAC
>DAICYU010000473.1 GCA_027311485.1 Acetobacteraceae bacterium | reverse complement strand
AGGAGGCCGCGGACAACTCGACCCGCGTTCAGTACACCCGGATCGAAGTGAACGGGTATACCGACACCTCGGGCACGGCGCGTTACAACCAGGATCTGTCGGTCCGGCGCGCCAAGGCCGTGGCGGGCGAACTGGTGCGTGACGGCGTGCCGGAGAGCGCCATCGGCATCCAGGGCTTCGGGGAAACGCACCTGCTGGTCGCCACCGGCCCGAATGTGCGTGAGCCGCAGAACCGCCGGGTGGAAATCATCATCCGGTAAAGCGCGGTCGCCAAAGCCTGATCGGCCTGGCGGCGAAGACCGCGCCCTCGCATACGAGACCAGCGCATGATGGCAGGGCCGGGGGAGAAATTCCCCGGCCCTTTCCATGACCAACAGCCCCGCTCGGCCGCCCCATCAACCCCGCACACCTGCCAGACGGCACCAGCGCGGCTTGGGTACCAGGGCAACGCCCGGATGGCGGGGCGATCGCCCCGCGCCCATAGTCTGGGCATGCAATACGATCCACAAGCCGGGACACGCCCCGGGACATCCACTGAGCCCCCCACTGGGACACCCACCGGGCTCTCCCCCGACCGCGTCACAGATGATGTTCTCTGGGACAAGGTCCTCAACCGCCAGGAAGCCACCGACTTCCTGTATGCCGTGACCACCATGGGGGTCTATTGCCGCCCCGGCTGCCCCTCACCCCGCCCGCTGCGCCGGAACGTGCGCTTCTTCCGCTGCGTCGCCGAAGCCGAAGCCGCCGGCTTCCGCGCCTGCAAGCGCTGCGACCCGAAAGGCGACCGGGCGCGGATCGCCCAGGCGGTGGTGCAGGATGCGTGCGCCTTCATCGAAGCCAGCGAAACGATTCCGTCGCTGGAGACGTTGGCAAACCGCGCCGGCTACTCACGGTTCCACTTCCTGCGGCTGTTCCGTGACCATACGGGGCTGACCCCGCGCAGCTACGCCGAGGGCGTTCGTGCCCGCCGCTTGCACGCTGCATTGGCCGATGGCGCGCGCGTCGTCGATGCCGTGGCCGAGGCCGGCTACGGCTCGGAAAGCCGTGTTTACGAAAAGACGGCGGCCCTGCTGGGCATGACGCCCGGCTCGTCCCGGCGCGGCGGGGCGGGCGAACGGATCCGCACCGCCTTCGCCGACTGCCCGTTCGGCCGCCTGCTGGTCGGCGCCACCGACAAGGGTGTGTGCTTCATCGGCTTCGCCGAACCCGATGCGGCGCTGATGGGCGATCTGCGCCGTCGCTTCCCGCAGGCCACGATCGAAGCCGACGACGCCGCGCTGGCCGGCACCGTGCGCGCTGTCCTGGACTTCCTGCAGGAGCCGAAGCAGGCGCTGGACCTGCCGCTCGATCTCCGCGGCACCGCCTTCCAGCAGCGGGTGTGGCGCACCTTGTGCACCATCCCGCCGGGGGAAACCCGCACCTATGCGCAGCTTGCGGACATGACCGGCAATCCCCGGGCGATCCGCGCCGTCGCACGCTCCTGCGCGACCAATCCGGTGTCCCTGGCGGTGCCGTGTCACCGCGTCGTGGGCAGTGACGGCGGGCTGACCGGCTATCGCTGGGGCGTGCCGCGCAAGCAGGCCCTGCTGACGCGGGAGGGAGCGCTGCCAAAACCCGGGCGCAACGGCGCCCCGAGATGAAGCCGCGCCATGAACAGGCGGGATCGGCTCAGGACTTTTCCAGCACGTAGCCCTTGCCGACCATGCATGTACGGATGCCCTTGCGCACCTTGGGTGGCCCGATGATCGGCGAAATGATCCAGGTCTGCGGCGTGCTGGCGTTCTTCAGATACACGGCATGCCCGACCTCCTTGCGGCACGCCGCTAGGTCGGTCTGGTATTTGGCCGCCGCATGATCGCCCTGCACCGGCGGGTCATACGGGGCGCATCCGTTGACGCCAAGCAGCAGGGCGGGAAGGAGGATAACGGCGCGAGGCAGCATCCTTGCATCGTACAGCCAGCCCACGTCCGCGCCAATGCCCCCAAGCCCCAATACACCCTGGCCAACCGGGCCGGCGCATCCACGAGGCCACCGCACAGGATATCAACGCCCAAGGGTGCCCGCCGACAGGTCTTCCCGGTCCGCCCTCCGCCGATCGATCCTGGCCTGTGCCTCGGCCTGCACGGCGCCCTCATAGTCGCCGTCCGCAATCCGCGCATCGGCTTCCCATTCGGCCCAGCGTGCTTCGTTCCGATCTGCCATCGCAGCCGGCGGCGCGGCGGCAGCATCCCGCTCGGCCGGTTCATGCGCCGCCGTCTCCGACCACGCCATGCCGGGTGTGGCCAGCAGCAACAGCAACGTCGTGGCAACAGCCGTCCGCATCCTCTCTCCTTCCCTGCAATCGCGCCGCAACGCGCGGCCGCCAGACTGGGTTCGCAACCGCTGGCGTGGCCAAGCACGGAATTGTCCGTGGCGCCCCCGGCCGGCTTATGATCCAGTGGCCCGCAGGCATCAAATGGAGGGACCATGACCGAACCGGCCACACTGCCTGACGGCATCGAAACGACGATTCTGCCGCGCGCACATGACGTCGGCGGGTTCCTGGTCCAGCGCGCCCTGCCGGCGCAGGAAAAACAGATGGTCGGACCGTTCATCTTCTTCGACCAGATGGGCCCCGGGGAGTTCCTGTCCGGCACCGGGCTCGATGTGCGCCCGCACCCGCATATCGGGCTCGCCACCGTGACCTACCTGTTTGACGGCAGCATCCTCCACCGCGACAGCCTGGGCACGCAGTTGCCCATCCTGCCCGGCGACGTGAACTGGATGACCGCCGGACGCGGCATCGCCCACTCCGAACGGACCGACACCGCATTGCGCGGGCAGCGCAACAAACTGTTCGGCATCCAGTCCTGGGTGGCACTGCCCAAATCCCATGAGGAAACCGCCCCGGCGTTCGTTCACCACGAGGCCGCCGCACTGCCGGTGCTGTCGGATGGCGGTGTGGCGCTGCGCCTGATCGCCGGACAGGGCTGGGGCATCGCCTCGCCGGTCGAAACGCACTGGCCATTGTTCTACGCCGACGCGACCCTGAACCCCGGCGCCGCCTTGCCCATGCCCGACCAGCATGAGGAACGCGGTGCCTACATCGTCCAGGGCTCGGTTGAGGTCGGCGGCGTGACGTTCGAGGCTGGCCGCATGCTGCTGTTCCGCAGCAACGACAGGCTCAGCCTGCGCGCCGGGCCGCAGGGCGCCCGCCTGCTGCTGCTGGGCGGCGCCGCCATGGACGGCCCGCGCTTCATCTTCTGGAATTTCGTTTCGTCATCGCGCGACCGGATTGAACAGGCAAAGGCCGACTGGAAAGCCGGGCGGTTCGGCAAAGTGGCCGGCGACGACGTTGAGTTCATTCCGCTGCCGGAAACCCGCAACTGAAACCATCGATCGCCGCAAGCATGCCGGTTCCGTAATCACCGCACCGCCCGCGCCGGCGGCAGCCTGATCCGGCTGTCCCTACCGGCGCGGCGGGCAGTACAGCCCATACAGCGTCCGCAGCACCGCCAGCACGTTCGGGTCCCGCACGGCATAGAAGATCCGCTTCCCCTCCCGCCGGGTCGTCACCAGCCCCTCATTGCGCAGCACACCCAGCTGCTGCGACAGCGTCGGCTGCCGGATATCCAGCAACGCCTCCAGCTCCCCGACCGATTTCTCCCCCTGCGTCATCTGGCACAGCAGCAGCAACCGGTCCTCATTCCCCAGCGCCCGCAAAATGGCGGTAACCACATGCGCGGCGGTTCGCATCTCATGCATGTCAAGCGGCGGGTGTATCTCGTCCATGGGCGTCAATCTATACGGGATAATACTATA
>DAICYU010000472.1 GCA_027311485.1 Acetobacteraceae bacterium | reverse complement strand
GGCCTATGGGCTGCGCAAAGCCGGCATCGACCCGGACAAGGACATCAAGCCGATCTATGCCGGCAGTCACACGGCCTCCTTCGAGGCGCTGTACTACCACAAGGTTGATGCGGGTGAACTGAACAGCGAGCAACTGGAATCCGCCAAACAGCGCGGTCACTACAAGGATGGCGACCTGGTTTTTCTATGGAAGTCTGACCCGATCCCGCCTGACGCGATCTCGGTACGCGGCAATCTCGTGCCCGGCTTCAAGGCTCGCCTGACGCAGGCGCTGCAGACGCTCGACCTGACCAGCCTGCCGGAAGCGGATCGCAAGCTCATCGACCTGCGCGGGGAGCGTTTGGTCCCGCAGAGCAACAAGGCCTATGACGGTATCCGCGCCCTGGTGAAAACGCTGGACATCGACCTGCAGAAAATGAACTGACGATGAGGACTCGGCTGTCGGTGCGCCGGCTGAGCCTGCGTTACCCGAACGGGATGCTCGCGCTGCGTGGCGTCGACCTGGATGTGCAGGCGGGCGAGTTCCTGGTGGTGCTGGGCGGCAACGGGTGCGGCAAGACCACGCTGCTGCGCTGTGTCACCCGTGCGCTGACCCCAACCGAAGGGCAGGTCTGGGTCGATGGCGAGGACATGATCCAGGTAGCGGGCGCAGGCTTGCGCCGGCTCCGGCAGCGTATCGCGATGGTCTGGCAGCAGCCCAGCTTGGTGCGCCGCCGCAGCGTTGTCACCAATGTCGCCTGTGGGGCGCTGGCGCGGAACAACACACTGTGGACCAACCTGGGTGGCCTGCCGGCTGCGACGTTGCCAGAGGCGCTGGCCTGCCTGGGGCAGGTGGCGCTGGCGCATCTGGCGGACAGGCGGGCGGGCACTCTATCGGGCGGGCAGGCACAACGCGTGGCGATCGCGCGTGCCCTGATGCAACGGCCGGCGGTGTTGCTGGCGGACGAGCCCGTTGCCAGCCTGGACCCGGAAGCGGCGCATGACATCATGCGGCTGCTCAAACAGTTGGCGCACCAGCAGAACCTGGCCGTTTTGTGCGTGTTGCACCAGGTCGATCTGGCCTTGGCCTATGCCGACCGGATCGTGGGCATGCGGGATGGCATGGTCGTACTGGATCAGCCACGCAGTGAACTGTCCATCGACACGATTCAGCCGCTTTACCTGCAGAGGGTCGCATGAGCAGCAGTAACCCGGTCGGGCACCACGCCTTGGGGGTGAGCCGTTCGTTCGGCTTGGCTTTGCGAACAGTGTTGACCGTGCTGGGATTGGCGATCGTCATCCAGTCCCTGGTCGTCGTGCAGGCGCGTCCGCAGGACCTGGTGACCGGCTTCCACGGCATGGTCGATTTCATCCAGCGTGCGACGCCACCGGATTTCTCGCAGTTTCCGGCCATGATCTGGCCAGCGCTGGAAACCGTCGATATCGCGTTGTTCGGCACGGTCACGGGCATCGTGATGGCCGTGCCGCTGTCAATTCTGGCAGCGGCCAATGTGACGCCGTCACGCTGGCTGTATTACACCTCACGCGGCATTATCGGCCTCGCCCGCGCCGTGCCGGACCTGGTCTGGGCGCTGCTGTTCGTCACCGCCGTTGGCTTAGGGCCGTTCCCCGGCGGGCTTGCGTTAGCGGTGCATTCCGTCGGGATGCTTGGCCGCTTGTTCGCCGAAACGATTGAGAACATGGACATGGCGCCGATCGACGCGCCGTCGCTGACCGGTGCCACGCGGTTGCAGGTGTTCACGCATGGGGTGGTGCCCAGCGTGCTGCCAGCGCTGACCGGGATCGGGCTATATCGGCTGGATGAGAATATCCGGTCGTCGCTGGTGCTGGGCTTTGTCGGGGCCGGCGGCCTCGGGTTTCAGCTGCTGACGGCGATGAACCTGTTCGAATATCGGCAGGTGTCGCTGCTGCTGATGATTATCTTCGTCATCGTCCTGCTTGCCGAGCGGCTGTCTGCGATCTGCCGGGAGCGGCTGGCCTGAACCCAATGCCATTCACCTTCAGTGACCAAACTGGCTTGAGGTGGTCTCACCCCTTTGGACAGTTTGGCGCCTGGCTTAAGCGCGGTTCCGCGGGCGACCCGGTCTGCTTGAGCCTGACCGGACGGAGCCGTCACTTACATGATCCGGAACGGTGTCTCGGACAACTGGACCACCTCGACCCGTGTCATCATCGGCTGTCGCCCGGCGTCGCACAACACCGTGGCGGGCAACGTGACCCGGTTGGCGGCACCATGATCCGGTACAGCCCCGATCACCTGCAATGCCTCGGCCGGTGTCAGTGGGAGGGAGAAGTAATAACCCTGCGCGCTCGCGCACCGATACCGCTGCAGGATGCTCGCGTGTTGCTCGGTTTCGACCCCCTCCGCCACAACGGAGATGCCAAGCGCGCGGGCGAGGTCGATCACGGCACGCACGATCGGGCTGTTGTCGGAATCGAGATCCGTGATGAAGCTGCGATCAATCTTCAACTGGTCGAAAGCGAAGCTGCGCAACACGCTGAGCGATGAGTAGCCGGTGCCAAAATCATCGATCGTCAGCCGATGCCCTTGGGTCCGCAAAGCCTGCAATGTCTCCAGCGCTCGGCTGTCATTGTCCAGCATCACCGATTCGGTAATTTCAAACTCAATGCGCTGCGACCGCACCGAAAAACGGTCGAGCACGTCACGCACATACAGCATCAGCCCGTCATCGCGCAGTTGCGAAGCTGACAGATTCACGGCAACACGCAGATGCGGTGGCAGCCGCGCGGCCAGGCTGGCCGCCTCCGCCAGCACAAAGCCACCGATCGCGGCGATCTGACCGCTCTGCTCCGCGATTGGTATGAACTCAGCGGGCGGGACGATGCCGCGCCGGGGGTGGCGCCAGCGCGCCAGGGCTTCGAGGCTGATGATCCTCCGGGTGCTGAGATCGATGATCGGCTGATAAACCACGAACAGTTCCCCATTCGGCAGCGCATCGCGCAGATCGCGCTGCAGAAGCCGCTGGTCATGGACCTGGCAATCCATGGTGACATCGAACATCCAGTATGCGCCGCGACCGCTCGATTTCGCGCGATACAGCGCGACATCGGCATTGCGGTACAGCTGATCCGGATCGTTACCGTCGTCGGGCGCGAGGGCCACGCCAACGCTGACACCAACGCGGATGGTCAGGTCACCGCAGATGAACGGCGCGTCCAGGCTGTTGACAATGCGCTGCACGACCAGGATTGCCTGCTGGCGGTCGGCAACATCGAGAATAATGGCGAACTCGTCACCGCCGAGCCTTGCCGCGATGTCCTGGGGGCGCAGCGCACCGCGCATCCGCTGGCCAACGGTGCGCAGCACCGTATCCCCGACATCGTGACCGTACGTGTCATTGATCGCCTTGAATTCGTCGAGGTCGAGGCAAATCAAGGCGACGCGCTGCTGCCCACAGAGGGCCAGCGCGGTGGCGAGCGCATCGTTGAACTCGGCGCGGTTGGCGAGACCTGTCAGCGTGTCATGACGGGCCAGATAGGAGAGACGCTCGCGTGAGCGGTGCACCACGGTCACGTCGGCGCCAACGCCACGGTAGCCGATGAAGCGGCCATCGGAGCCGAAACGCGGCTTTCCTGTCAAAGCCCACCACCGCTGGTCGCCGCCCAGCCGCACCGGGATCACGAGTTCGCGGAACGCCGCCCGCGCCGCCATTTGGTCGCGCATTGTCCTGATTGCTTCCGGCAGGTCCGCCTCCGTTGGGGCGGTGTCGCTGACAAGCTCAAACAGGTTGATTTCCATCGCCGACGCGGGGCGCTGCGCGACCTCGGCGAAGCGCGAGGAG
>DAICYU010000471.1 GCA_027311485.1 Acetobacteraceae bacterium | reverse complement strand
ATGCCAGCGCTTCCGCCACATGCACCCGCCCCACGACCCTGGCCCCGGCCAGATCGGCAATGCTGCGCGCCACCCGCAGCGTGCGCGTATAACCGCGCGGCGACAGGCGCAGCCGCTCCATCGCCTGTTCCAGCAGCGCGCGCGCATCGGCTGCCGCTTCGACCTGGCTGGCATCGGCCTCGGCGTTGCTCGCCGGCCCGTCCGTGCCGTAGCGCGCCACCTGCATCGCTCTGGCCTGCGCCACACGCGCCGCGATGGCCGCACTCGGCTCCCCCGGCGGTGCATGCGCCAGTTCCGCCGCAGTCGCGGGCTGCACGTCCACCGCCAGGTCGATCCGGTCCAGCACCGGCCCGCTCACCCTGTTCTGGTAATCCTCGCCACATCGCGGTGCTCGGCTGCACGCCCGGTCCGCCTCCCCCAGGAAGCCGCAGCGGCAGGGATTCATCGCCGCGACCAGCTGAAACCGCGCCGGATAGGTCACATGCGCCGCCGCGCGGGACACCGTCGTCCGCCCGCTTTCCATCGGTTGGCGCAGGGATTCCAGCGCCTGGCGGGGAAATTCCGGCAGTTCATCCAGGAACAGCACGCCGCGGTGCGCCAGGCTGACCTCTCCCGGCTTCGCCCGGTGCCCGCCGCCGCTCAACGCCGCCTGGGAGGCTGAATGATGCGGCTCCCGGAACGGCGGACGCATGACCAGCCGCCCGCCATCCAGCAGGCCGGCGACGCTGTGGATCATGCTGACCTCCAGCGCCGAGCGGGGATCGAGATCGGGCAGCAGGCCGGGCAGCCGGGCGGCGAGCATGGATTTGCCGGCACCGGGCGGGCCGATGAGAAGCAGGTTGTGACTGCCGGCCGCGGCGATCTCCAGTGCCCGCCTGGCCGATTCCATGCCCTTGACGTCCCGCATGTCAGGATTGGGCGTTGCCGCGGCGGTGTCGGACAGCGATGGCGGGGTCAGCACCTGGGTGCCGCGGAAATGGTTGATCAAACTCAGCAGGTCGGCCGGCGCCAGCACCTCGATCCGGCCGGCCCAGGCCGCTTCACCGCCCTGCCCGGCCGGACAGATCAACCCCCAGTCCCGCGCCGAGGCGCCGATGGCCGCCGGCAGCACGCCGGCCACCGGGTTCAGCACGCCATCCAGCGACAATTCGCCGAGGGAGGCATAGCCGCCGATCTCATCACGCGGCAGCACCTCCATCGCCGCCAGCAAGCCGAGTGCCAGCGGCAGGTCGAAATGGCTGCCTTCCTTCACCAGGTCGGCCGGCTTCAGGTTGACCAGCACCCGCTTGGGCGGCAGCGACAGGCCCATGGCGGCAAAGGCGGCACGCACCCGCTCCCGCGCTTCGGCCACCGCCTTGTCGGGCAGCCCGACCAGAACCAGCGCTGGAGTCCCGGGTGCGATCTGCACCTGCACTTCGACCGGCACCGCCTCGATCCCCGCGAACGCGAAGGTGTTGGCGATGGCCATGGTGGAGGATTGAATGCGTCGGCTCATGGCCGCATTGTCGCGGCGACTGGTAAACAAACCTGTAACGCAGTGAGTGATCTGTATGCCGTTCGACGAATCCGGCCGCCGACCCGGCCGTCGCCCTGGCCGCAATGTGCTGGGCGGGCCGATCGCCGTGTGCTCGACCCAGCCCACGACCGGGTTCTTCCGCAACGGCTGCTGTGAAACCAGCCCCGAGGACGTGGGAAGCCACACGGTGTGCGCCGTGATGACGGCGGCGTTCTTGGAGTTCAGCAAATCGCACGGCAACGACCTGTCCACGCCGCGGCCGGAATTCGGCTTTGCCGGCCTGCGGCCGGGTGATCGCTGGTGCCTGTGCGCGCCGCGCTGGCAGGAAGCGTTCGAGGCCGACGCCGCGCCTCAGGTCGTGCTGAAGGCCACCGAGGAAGGCGCCCTGCGGCATTGCCGCCTGGCGGATCTGACCCGCTTCGCCATCGACCTGACCTGAGCGGAACGGCCACCCCGGATACTTGTCGCAGGAGGCACTTGTCGCCGGGAGACACTTGTCGCGGGGCGGGACGGCTGGCACCTAGCGGCGCATGAATGTCGTCCCCGAGTCCGCGATGGCCGCCCGGCTGGATCGCGCCGCCTTTTATGCCGTCATGCTGCTGCCGCTGTTATTGCTGCACGCGCATGGCATTGCCGAGGGCGCCATTGCCGTGACCGATCTGTGCTTCCTGGGCCGCTGCGCTGTGCTGCGCGACTGGCGCTGGCTGCGCACGCCCTGGTGGCGCGTCGCCGCCACCTGGTGGGGGTGGATGGTCTTCTGTTCCCTGCCGATCCCGGCGCTGAGCCTGGGCGAAGGCGGTGCCCATGAGTTGGTGCAGGGCGTGATGATGGTGCGCTTCCTCGTCCTTGCCGCCGCGATGGAGCACATGGTTCTGCGCACCATTGCCGCGCGGCAATGGCTGTTCGGCCTGGTCGGCGCGTCGTCCGCCTGGATCATCCTGAATTCGGTGATCCAGTTCATATTCGGGCGCAATTTGATTGGCTGGCCACGCGGTATCGACGGCGTTCTGTCGGGTCCGTTCGGCACGCCGCGCGCGGGTCCGGCGCTGGCGCGGATCCTGATCCCGTCCATCCTGCCGCCCGCGGCGAGCCTGTTGGCGCGGCGCCGGCTTGCGCCGGTGCTGGGCGCCTATGCGTTGCTGCTGTTCGGGGTCGCGATCATGGTGCTGATGGGCCAGCGCATGCCCCTGGTGATCACGCTGCTGGGGTTGGCCGTCGTCGCCGTGCTGATGCCGCGGCTGCGCCCCGTGGTGTTGGCCGCGGCAATCGCCGGCGGCCTGCTGCTGGCCGCCTCGCCGGTGGTGGCGCCGGCGGCCTATCACCGACAGGTCCAGAAATTCACCTTCCAGTTGGAACACTTCGCCGTTTCGCAGTACGGCGAGCTGTATGCCCGCGCGTGGGAGATCGGGGTGCGCAATCCCATCACCGGCCTGGGCTTCGGCGGGTTCAACACCGGCTGCAAGCAGCCGACCTACTTCCGGCCCAGCTTCGATGGCAGCCTGAAGGATGGCGGCGGGGCGCCGATTTGCTGGGACCATCCGCACAATTTCTATTTCGAGGCGCTGGCGAACGGGGGCTTTGTCAGCCTCGGCCTGTTTGCCGCCACGGCCGTCGCGTGGCTGGTCACGCTGGGGCGGGGCCTCTGGCGCGATCCGCGGCCGATGCGGGTGGCGCTGTTCGCGGCGGCGTTCCTGCAGCTATGGCCGATACAGTCCACGACCGGATTTACCAGCATGCCGATCGGCGGATGGTTCTTCCTGCTGCTGGGCTGGGGACTCGCGGAAACCCGCTGGCGTGATCAGTCGCAGGCGCAACCGTCGGTGGGGCCGGCGGCCTTGCGGACCAGGTGATGATCGATCCATTCGGCGACGAGGCGGCGTGCCTCGTTCACCGATGCCTCGGGGTGATGGATGCGATAGAGCGCGGTGCAGGCCTGGAAGGCCGACATGTCATCCGTGCCGATCTGCCGGAGTTCCCGATAGGCGGTCACCACCGCGCGTTCGCAACGCCGGGCGATCTGGCTGGTCTGAGCCATCAGGCTGTTTCACTCCTTAAGTTGCGAGTGGTTCGCAATTGCCAGCCAGCTTAACCAGTTGCATCCGGCGCGGCAAGCGAAGCGGTGACCCGGGCGGCAAACCGCAGCGCGAGTCGGCACAAAACTCTGCAAAAATTCCCTTGAAGGGCGATTTGGTCCTGCCTAACTCATGTCGTGTCGGGAATGCCCATTGGGGTTCCCGGGCTTGCTGAAGGGTCGGCCCAGTGACGGGCGGCCCGCCTGAACAACCTTGCTT
>DAICYU010000470.1 GCA_027311485.1 Acetobacteraceae bacterium | reverse complement strand
GCTGCGCTGATCCTGCTTCCAGTCCTCGGCAACCTGGTCCTTGACCGCGTCGAACGGCTTTTCGCCCGGCGGGATGATGCTATCCACGGTCAGCGCGTAATAGGACGAACCGCCGGTGGACGGGGTCTGCACTTCCGTCAGTTGCGGCGGATCGCCTGGTTGCACCTGGAACGTGGCGGTGATGATCGCCTTTTTCAGCTCGGCCGGGCCGGGGATTGGCGCCGGCTTGCCATCCTGGGTCTCGCCATCGGCGTCCAGCGTGCCCGCCACGCCGACAAGGCCCAGATCGCTTGGCATGTGGTCCAGCGGGGTGCCGTTGCCCAGCAACTGGTCCACCTTGTTGGCGCGGTCATACATCAGGTCCGCCGCCTTGCCGGCCAGCACGCGGTTGCGCAGCGCATCCTTGGCCTGGTCGAAGCTGGTGGTCTTACCAGGCTCGATCTTTGTGACTTTCACCACGAACCAGCCCAGCAGCCCCTTCACCGGGCTGGAAACGGTATCCTGCGGCGCTGCGAACACGGCCTTGGCCAGGTCGGGATCGGGGAACTGCACCTCGGTCGCGCCGTCGAGGGACACCGCGGATGCGCCAGCGGCCTGCGCCGCCTTCTGGATCGCCGCCCAGTCTGCGCCGCCGCGCCATTGGTCGGCCAGCGCCTTCGCCTTCGCCTCATCCGACGCCGTGATCACCTGGGCCGAGCGCTTGGCGGGGATGATGTATTCGGCCTTGTGCTCGTCGTAGGCCGCGTGCAGCTCCTCATCGGTGATCTTGACGTCGGATTCCAGCGACTGGGGCGTCAGCTCGATCGCCTTGATGCGGCGGAACTCGGGCGTCTTGTAGCTGTCGGGGTGGTTGTCGTACCAGCGCTTCAGCTGCGCCTCATCCGGCGTGGCCGGTTCCGGTGCGGCGGACAGCGGGAACACCGCCATGTCCACCGCGCGCTTTTCGAATTCGCCCTCATACAGCGGTGTCACCTCCGCATCCGGGGCGGAGACTGACGCGGACACGGCCGAAAGCACCTGGCGGCGGGCGATGTCACTGCGCAGTTCGCTGACGAAGCGGTCTTCCGTGTAGCCGTTCGTGCGCAGGGCGTTTTCAAACACGGTGCGGCTGAACTTCCCGTCCTGACCCCTGAACGCCGCCATGGACTGGATGACGCTGACCACCGCCTCATTCGGTGTCACCACACGGAGCTTCTTGATCTCGAGTCCCAGGGCGGCCTGGGCGATCATCTGCGCCAGGGTTTGTTCCCCCACCTGGCGGCGCAGAGCCGGCGGCGGTTCGTGGCCAGCCGGCAAATTCTGCGTCTGCTGTGACAGGGCGCGCTGGAAGCTGGCCTGGAACGCCGGGATTTCGATGGTTTGCCCGCCGAGCTTGGCGACCCAGGTCGGGCTGCCGGTGATGATGCGCAGCAGGTCGCCGCTGATGCCCCAGCCGACGAACGCGACGGCCATCAGGATGAAGAAGATGCGCGCGATCCACGACTCGGTCATGTGGCGGAACTTGGAGATCATGCGATACGGCTGGCCCGAACTGTGAAACGGCGGCAGCATATACGGCTCTGCCCGCTCTCTGGCCAGTGACCGTTGAGCAAGCCGTGCCGCCCTTGACGCTCCGGTCCAGTGCGCTAGCAGCATGCGGGCCATGAAGGAGACATCGACGATGCGCCAGCTTATCGCCGGGAACTGGAAGATGAACTGCCTGTTGCAGGATGCGGTCGCGCTGGCGCAGGGCATTGCCGCTGGCGCGGACGGAATCGCCGCCGATCTGCTGGTCTGCCCCACGGCGCTGCATCTGGCCGCTGTTGCGCAGGCGCTGCAGGGGGGGGCAGTGGCGGTGGGTGGTCAGGATTGCCATCAGGAGAAGCAGGGTGCGCATACCGGGGACATCGCCGCCCCGATGCTGCGCGACGCCGGCGCATCCTGGGTGATCCTGGGCCATTCCGAGCGGCGGCAGAACCACGGCGAAACCGATGAGCTGATTCGCGAAAAGACCCTGGCGGCGGTGGATGCCGGGCTGACGCCGATCGTCTGCGTGGGCGAAACCGCCGACCAGCGCCAGGGCGGGCAGGAGACCGAAGTGGTTGGATGGCAGATCGCCGGCAGCCTGCCGAAGCCCTTCACCGGCGCGATCGCGTATGAACCGATCTGGGCCATCGGCACCGGGAAAACCGCAACCGAGCAGGATGTGGCGATGATGCACGCCTTCATCCGGGAGGAACTGGTGCGGCAGTTCGGCGACGCCGGACATGCCATCCGCATTCTGTACGGCGGTTCGGTTCGTGCGGCCAATGCAGCGTCGCTTCTGGCGGTGCCGAATGTCGGCGGCGCACTGATCGGGGGCGCCAGTCTGAAGGCCGACGAGTTTCTTGCGATTGCCCGCGCGGCTCAGCCCGGCTAAGAGGCGCGCGCGGCGGCCTGCCGCATCCGATAACGAAAGTCGTGCGCGTTGAACACTGTCCTGCTGATTATTCACCTTTTCGTCACCCTGGCCCTGATCGGGGTCGTGCTGATCCAGCGCAGTGAGGGCGGCGGGCTGGGCATTGGCGGCGGGCAGGGGGGAATGGGCTCCTTCATGTCCGGGCGGGGCACGGCCAACCTGCTGACCCGCACGACGGCCGTTCTCGCCGTGATTTTCATGGGCCTGTCGTTGACCCTTGCGCTATTAAATCGTGGTACGACCGGTTCGTCCCGTTCGATCCTGGATACCGCACCCATGACAGCGCCTGTCACGGCACCGGCCACAGCGCCCAAGGCGGCATCTAGCACAGCGGCACCGGGCAAGGCGCCGGCAACCGTCCCTGCGCCGGCACCGGTGAAGCCGGCCGCGCCGAAAGGTCCGTCCGCGCCGACGAACTAACCGGGCTTCCGGTATGTGCGTTGTGCCATTTGGCTTCCATCAAGCCGATTCGATTTTCTATACTGGGCGCCCATGACGCGATTTGTGTTTATCACCGGCGGCGTGGTCTCTTCCCTGGGAAAAGGCATCGCCTCGGCAGCGCTTGGTGCGCTGCTTCAGGCGCGTGGCTTCAAGGTCAGACTGCGAAAGCTCGATCCGTACCTGAATGTTGATCCGGGCACCATGAGCCCGTATCAGCATGGGGAGGTGTTCGTCACCGACGACGGTGCCGAGACCGACCTGGATCTGGGCCATTATGAACGCTTCACCGGCGTGCATGCGACACAGCTGGACAACGCCACCACCGGCCGTATCTATCAGGACGTGATCGCGCGGGAACGTCGCGGCGACTACCTGGGTGCCACCGTGCAGGTGATCCCGCACATCACCGATGCCATCAAGGAAGTGGTGCTGCGGGAAACGTCGGAATTCGACTTCGTTCTGGTCGAGATCGGCGGCACCGTCGGTGACATCGAAAGCCTGCCGTTCCTGGAGGCGATCCGCCAGCTGGGCAATGAACTTGGCCCGGAGGGGGCGATGTTCGTGCACCTGACGCTGGTGCCGTATATCCCCTCGGCCGGTGAACTGAAAACCAAGCCGACGCAGCACTCGGTCAAGGAACTGCTGAATGTCGGCATTCAGCCGCAGATGCTGCTGTGCCGCTGCGACCGCCCGATCCCGGCCAACGAACGGCGCAAGATCGCCCTGTTCTGCAACGTCCGGCCCGAGGCGGTGATCCCCGCGCTGGATGTCAGCACGATCTATGAAGTGCCCATCGCCTACCACGCCGAGGGGATGGACCGGGAAGTGCTGCGCTTCTTCGGCCTGAATGCGGACGTGGAACCCGATCTTTCGCGCTGGCAGCGGATCGTCGATATCGTCCGCAACCCGGAAGGCACGGTCCGCATCGCTGTGGTGGGGAAATAC
>DAICYU010000046.1 GCA_027311485.1 Acetobacteraceae bacterium | reverse complement strand
GAAGCACCTAAAGGACCGCGGCATTGGCGTGCTGATAACCGACCATAACGTCCGTGAGACGCTGGACATCATCGACCGTGCCTACATCATGCACGACGGCCAGGTGCTGATGGAGGGTGCGCCGAGCGAAGTGGTGGCCCACCAGGATGTGAGGCGGGTGTATCTGGGCGAAAAATTCAGCCTCTAAGGTCGTCGTAGAGCGCTGCGCGTACGTTTGCACGGTTTTTGCATGTCGAACAGCGAAACCGATTGACCCCTGGACGCTGTGGTCGATAATCGCTTGATCATGGCGATCGCACCTCGTCTCGACCTACGCCAAAGTCAGACCCTGGTCATGACGCCGCAACTGCGTCAGGCCATCAAGCTCCTTCAGTTTTCCAATTTAGAAGTGAACGCGTTCGTCGAGGAGGAACTGGAACGCAATCCGCTTCTGGAGCGTGATGAAAGCCCCGACGTACCGCTAACCGAACGTGCTGCGCCGGATCAGGTCACCTCGGCCGCGGCACAACCGATCGATGCGGCGGAAGCAGCGCGGTCGGACATCCTGACATCCGAGATGGCGGCGCCGCTGGATGCCGATCATGCCGAAACCTACGATCCGGGCGGTGCCAGCGATGGTGCGCCCTCGGCTGGACGCATCGATGGCGCCGGCGGCCGCCATGACTTCGACGGCAATGACTGGACGGTCGATGATTTCGCGAGCGATGAGCGATCTCTGCGAGAGCATCTCGGGGAGCAGTTGCGGCTGACCTTTGCCGATCCGATCGACCGCATGATCGGTGCGCATCTGATCGCGCTGCTTTGCCCGGCTGGGCGGTTGACCGCTGATCCCGTGGCTATTGCCGCCGCCATGAATCTGCCGCTGGAGCGAGTGGAGGCTGTGCGGACCCGGATGATGCGCTTTGAGCCGGTCGGGCTGTTCGCCAGGGATCTGAAGGAATGCCTGGCGGCGCAGCTTGCGGAGAAGAATCGGCTGGACCCGGCGATGCAGGCATTGCTGGACAATCTGGAGCTACTGGCGAGGCGCGACAGCAAACGCCTGATGGCGCTCTGCGGTGTGGACGCCGAAGACCTTACCGAAATGATGGCGGAAATCCGGGCTCTCGATCCCAAGCCGGGCGCGACCTATGACTCCGTTCCGGCGCAGGTGGTGGTGCCGGACCTGCTGATGCGGCAGGGCAACGATGGCAGCTGGATCATTGAACTGAACCCGGACACTATGCCCCGCGTCCTCGTCAATGAACGGTTCTACGCCAAGATCATCCCGAATGCCCGAAAAGAGGACAAAGTGTTCCTTGCGGAGCGTCTGGCCAATGCAAACTGGCTGGCCCGGTCGCTGCAGCAGCGGGCGCAGACGATCCTCAAGGTTGCGGCTGAGATCATTCGCCAGCAGGACGGTTTCCTGCGGATGGGCGTGGCCTATCTGCGACCGCTGATCCTGCGCGATATCGCCGAAGCGGTCGAGTTGCACGAGAGCACCGTCAGTCGCGTAACAGCGAATAAATACATCGCTACGCCGCGCGGCACGTTTGAACTGAAATACTTCTTCACCACAGCAATTGATGGTACTGATGGCGGGAATACCCACAGTGCTGAAGCGGTGCGCCATCGCATCCGGATCCTGATCGGCGCTGAGCCGCCGAGTGAGATCCTGTCGGACGATTCCATCGTCGCCATCCTCCGAAGGGAAGGCGTCGATATCGCCCGCCGAACGGTCGCGAAGTACCGGGAGGCACTGCGCATCCCAAACTCTGTCCAACGACGGCGGGAAAAAGCGGTTCCCGCCTGACTCCGTAATAATACGCAGTAGACAGCCGCGTTGCACCCATGCCCAAATAGTACGGGATGCCGCCGCGCGGAACCCGAAGTGCCGGCATCTCTTCACCTCGGCTCGGGAGAGAGCGATGCAGATTACGGTTTCCGGCAAGCAAGTCGAACTTTCAGACGCCTTGCGTACGCGTGTCTCGACTCATTTGGACCTGATCGCCAGCAAATATTTCGATCACGCCCTGGAAGCTAATGTCACCTTCAGCCGAGCCCGAAGTTTCTTCACGTGCGACATCAACTTGCACGCCGGGCGCGGCCTGACGCTGCGTGGCGAGGGTGAGGCGGCGGACGCCAATGCGGCGTTCGACGACGCGGCGGAGCATATTGCGAAGCGTCTGCGCCGTTATCGGCGACGGGTCAACGATCATGCCCGTGACTTGGCGCATCGCGAGCGGCCCGAGGCCGCCAGGCAGTTCGTGCTGCGTCAGGAGGCGAATGGTGTTGATGGGGAGGCCACGGATACGCGTACGGTCGACGAAGTTTTCGCCACGGTCATCGCGGAAACCCAGACCCATGTCGCGGTGCTAACGGTGGGTGAGGCGGTCATGCGCATGGATCTGGCGGATCAACCCGCGATCATGTTCCGCAATCGGGCTAACGGTGCCCTGAATGTCGTTTACCGTCGGCCGGACGGGCATATCGGCTGGATCGACCCGGGCCCGCAGGAGCAGGTTGCCTGATCGAACGCCTGTCTCCCACGCATGATTGGCTGAGGTTGGATCCGATAGCGACGCCAATCATGCGCTAGCCTGTTCAAGCCTCCGGGCGGAGCACGTTAAGCGGCGCGAACGCTGGCGACGAACCGGTCCACTTCAGCCCGCAGGCGATCCGCCCGCTGCGCCAGGCTATCCGCTGCATCCAGCACATTGGCTGCCGCTATGCCGGTACTGCTTGCCACCTGCGTCACCTCATCTACGGCGCCCGACACATCCTGGGTGCTGGCCGCGGCATGATGCGCCGCGTTGGTGATCCCGGCCGTCGCCGCGCCCTGTTCCTCGACCGCGGCGGCGATGGCTTCCGATACGGCTCCGACTTCCTTGATCACCTCGGCAATGGCGCTGATGGCCTGCATCGCCTCTTGCGTAGAGCCCTGAAGTTTTGCGACCTGCGTCCCGATCACTTCTGTGGCCTTGCCGGTCTGGGTTGCAAGATTCTTCACCTCGGCGGCCACGACAGCGAAGCCCTTACCAGCTTCCCCAGCCCGCGCCGATTCGATCGTTGCGTTAAGCGCCAAAAGATTGGTCTGTTCGGCAATCGAGGAAATCAGACCCACAACCGGTCCGATCTCTCGTGCACCTTCGGCCAGCACCCGTACAAGGCCGTCGGTCCGGCGCGCATCATCCACGGCCTTGCAGGTGATGGTGCTGGCGTGCGCAATCTGGTGCCCGGTTTCCTGGATGGATGCGGTCAGAGCCTCGGCCTGCGTGGCGACGCTCGCCACGCTGCCGCTAGTCTTCCCGGCTGCTGCGGCGACTGTCTCCGCCTGCCGGTTGGTCCTGTCAGCTGAGTCGGACATCAATCTGGCCGTGTCCTGCAGCGCTGCCGCCGAGGATGCCAGGACTTCAACAGTTTCGACGATGTTGGCTTGGAATCCGTGCACAAGATCGGCGAGGCGATGGGCACGCACCTGCTGCGCGGCCTGCTCCGTCGCCTGCGCGGCAGCCATTTCGTCGGCGCGGATCATGCTGTCACGGAAGATCTGCACGGCGGTGGCCATCGCGCCAACCTCATCGCCGCGTTCGGCGCCGAAAACGGTGACGGTCAAATCCTGGTCTGCAAGCCGCCGCATCGTGGCGGTCATGGCACGGATCGGCCGTGCAACGCCCGATGCCAGGGCTATTCCGACGAGCATGCACACCAGAATCATCCCGGCGAGGCATAGTAGAATCAACATCTGGGCGGCATCATGCGCCCGTGCGCCAGCCTGAACCTGATTTGCCGCCCGTGCGTCGTCGATTGCGATCGTCGCCGCCAGCGCAGTCCGGAAGGCAACGGTCTGCTGCCGGAACGTGGTGAAAAACTCAGCCAGCGCCTGCGTCCGATCGCCCGAACGGTCCGCTCGCAGGATGGTGTCGGCCGTTTCCATGAGGGCGCTCCATCGCTCGCGGATATCGGCCAGCGACGCTTGTTCCCGCGGGCCGTGCACCAACCCCGCATAGCGATCCAGCGCGTGCCCGGCATCGGTGCGCGCCTGGGCAAGCAGCCTGTCCATGTCATCGCGGGTCGAAGCAGAGGTCGCAAGCAACCGCATGGCGAGTGCCGAACGGAAGCGCTCACTGAACAGCGACGTCTTGCCAAGGGCGGTCACGCTGGGCAGCGCCTGCCCGCCGATTTGCCGCAGACTGACATTGAGAGCGGCGAGACGATCGATGGCGAATGCCCCCTGCATGATCATCGCGAGGCACAACATGCCGAACGACAATGCCACTTTGGTTCGAATAGAGCGGTCACGCAGCCAGGCCAGCATCGACACGTCCTTTGGTTTGGCCGGCACGCCGCCAGCTTGCAAAGGCCTTCAATATGCGGGACGAATATTGAGAAAGCGTTAACGCCGCTTCGTGCGTGTGTCGCCCGGGCGTCAAGGCATTTGGCTATACGAGGAGACTTTCGATGCGCGCCCATGCCGCCGCGATGCAGGCTTTGCTGAATGAACCCGGTATCCAGGTTGTCCCGGGCTGTGGTGACGGGCTGGGCGCCCGCCTTGTCGAGGAAGCCGGATTTAGAATTGGCTTTGCCTCCGGGTCGTCGATTCATGCCACACGCTTGGCCATGCCGGACATGGACATGCTCACCTTCCCGGAAATGCGGGATGCGGTGGAGACGATGGTGGCCGCCGCGCCGAATGTGCTGTGGCTGGCAGACGGCGACACCGGCTATGGCAATGCGATTGCCGTGCGCAAAACAATCCAGTGCTATGCCCGTGCCGGCGCTGCGGCGGTACTGATTGAAGACAAGATCTGGCCTCGGCCTCTTGGTCAAAAGGGTGCCAAACTGGTTGTAGAGCGAGAGGACGCCAGACTGCGGTGCCGCGCAGCGGTGGCGGCGGCGCGGGAGGAAGGCGTGCTGCTGCTGGCGCGCACCGATGCAAGGACGTCCCGGGGCTTTGACGAGGCGCTGGTCAGGCTGCAGGATTTCGTCGCCGAGGGTGCGGATATCTTTTTTCTCGATTCGCCGGCCACCGAGGCGGAAATGCGGGCATCCGTCGCCGCTTGTCAGGGTAAGCCGGCGATCGCAGTGACCAATCCGGCGGGCAAGCACTTCAAACCCGACGATGCAGCCCTGGCAGCGATCGGGATCAAGATGGTCATCTATCCACAGGAGATTCTGGCCGCCACGGTCCACGCTGTGCGGGCCGCGCTGGCCGGTTTGAACGGCGGGGCGCGGGCGCCGATGGCCAACGCCGCTGACATCGCCACCGCGATCCGCGCCACCACCTATCTTGACCTCGATGCCCGGTTGGCCGGTGTGGCGACCGGTAGCGCATGATCCCGCTCAGGTCGGATCGGCGTCCGGCGCCTGACACGCGCTAACATCTCGTTAGGGGTGCGCATTTGCGGGATCCGTAATTCTGCTGCCGCCGGTTCCGCGTCGATAGCAGAGCCGATTTACAGGCGCATCCCGACGCTCGACGGTTGGCTACCACGCTGCCAAGCCATGTGGGTCCCGCGTTCACAAACAGTTTTGCCCCGCTTGCCGTCGCACGGGAAACGCGTCGCTGGTAAGTAGCCATCCGGCCTCGCACAGAACGAGGCGTGGAATGGAGGACACGCACATGTACCGAGTCATCGCGATCTGGTCGGCCCCCAAGGCCGGAGACGTCGACGCTTTCGAACGCGACTACCTTCAGACACACTGCGTCAAGGCGCGGAAGGTGCCGCATCTGCAGGCACTCGAACTGACCCGGACCGACAAAGGGCTCGAAGGTCACGCGCCCGGCTTCTATCGCGTTGCCGTGCTTGCCTTCGCCGATGAGGCGACCTTTGAGAAAGCCGCGGCCACGGCGGAATGGCGCGCGCTGCGCGAGGATGCTGGTGAGCTTATCGCCCGTTATGGCGTTACCCTGACCGTCGGCAATGGCGAGGGCGATTGAGCTGACGGACGGCGCAAAAACGCTCCAGTCTGGAGGGGGATATGGCAATACTGGTTACCGGCGGGACCAAGGGCATTGGTTTTGCCATCGCGCGCCGCTTTGCAAAGCCGGGGACGGATGTGTTCCTGAACTTCCTGTCCGATCATGCGGCAGCGGAGCGGGCGCAGAAAGCGATTGAGGCGGCGGGCGCCCAGGCGCACCTGGTGCAGGGCGATGTCGGCACACCGGAAGGTGCGCGCGCCGTGCTCGACCGGGTCGCGGCTGTGACGGACCGGCTCGATCAACTGGTGCATTGCGCGGTCCGCGTCATTTCCGGGCCGTTGTTGGATATGAACCCGGCTGACTTCACCGCCGCGGTGAATCTGAACGGCACGGCACTCCTCTATCTTGTCCAGGCCGCGCGGCCATTGTTCAAACGCGGCAGCACAGTGTTTTTCCTGTCGAGCCGGGGCAGCCGTGTCGCCCTGCCGAACTACGCGGCGGTCGGGGTGCCAAAGGCACTGGCCGAAAGCCTGGTGCGCTATCTCGCGCTTGAACTTGCCCCGCTGGGCGTGCGGGCAAACTGCGTCGCGCCGGGCATGGTGGATACCGAGGCGCTGCGCCGTGTCTATGGTGAGCGCACCGATGAACTGCTGCGCCAGTCCGCGGCCAGCAACCCGAGCGGGCGCAACGTGTCTGATGACGATTACTGCGGCCTGATCGAGTTCCTGGCGAGCCCAGCCGCAGAGATGATACAGGGTCAGGTGGTCTTCGTGACGGGCGGTTCGTATCTCGCGGCATGATGGGCTACCCGCGATGGCGCTGCCGAAGCCAAACCAGCATCGGCAGCGCCATCATTCCTAACCGGGCCTGTTACGTCCGTCCGTAGGTATCTTCCAGACGGACGATATCGTCCTCGCCCAGATAGGCGCCGGACTGCACTTCGATCAGCGTGAGCGGGATACGACCCGGATTCTCCAGCCGATGCACACAGCCCAGCGGCAGGTAGACGCTCTCGTTCTCCCGCACGATCATCACGTCCCGGTCACGCGTGACGCGAGCGGTGCCGTTCACCACCACCCAATGCTCCGCACGGTGGAAATGGCTCTGCAGCGACAGTTGTCGCCCGGGATGAACGACGATCCGCTTCACCTGGAAGCGGTCGCCCTGGATCAGGCTCTCGTAATATCCCCAGGGGCGATAGCTGCGGTTATGTGCCACCGCCTCGGGCCGGCCGGCAGCCTTCAGGCGTTCGACAATCTTTTTCACATCCTGCGCCTGCCCGCGATGCATCGCCAGCACCGCGTCCTCGGTCACCACCACAACGGCGTCCTTCAGTCCGACGACGGCGGCCAGCATGCCATCGCTGCGAACGTAGCAGTTCTCGGCCCCTTCCAGCACCACGTCGCCGACCGCCACGTTGCCGGCAAAGTCCTTGGTCCCCAGCTCCCACAAGGCGCTCCAGCTTCCCACGTCCGACCAGCCCAGGTCGGCCGGCACCACCGCCGCCCGCTCGGTTCGTTCGGCCACCGCGTAGTCCAGGCTGATCGATGGGCAAGCCGAAAACGCATCGATACCCAGGCGGATGAAGTCCAGATCCGTCTTGCGCTCCGCTACCGCCTGGCGAACCGGCTGCAGGAGATCGGGCGCGTGGCGCTCGATCTCCTGCAGCAGTGTGCGGGCGGTGAAGACGAACATGCCGGAGTTCCACAGATGCTGTCCGCCGGCGACGAATCGCTCCGCCGTCCCGGCATCCGGCTTTTCGAGAAAGCGGGCGACTCGGAAGACACCATCCAGGCCGGACACCGCGGCACCGGTTTCGATGTAGCCGTAGCCGGTTTCCGGCGCAGTCGGCTTCATGCCGAAGGTGACGATATAGCCGTTCCGTGCGGCGGCGGCGGCGACCTGAAGAGCGGCCTGCAACGCGGCGCCATCCGCGATGGATGCGTCGGCTGCCATCATCCACAGCACCGCGTCCGGGTCGGTTTCGGCCACCAGGACGGCGGCGGCGGCGATCGCGGGCGCGCTGTTGCGGCCCACCGGTTCCAGCACGATGCGGGGATTCTGGATGCCGGCAGCACGCACCTGCTCGGCGATCAGAAAGCGATGTTCCTGGTTGCAGACAACAATGGGCGGCAGAAAATCGTTGCCCACACCGCGCAACGCAGTCTCCTGCAGCATGGAACGGTCCGACACCAGCGGCCAGAGCTGTTTTGGGAAGCTTTCCCGCGAAACCGGCCAGAGCCGTGTGCCTGAACCGCCGGACAAGATCACGGGAACGATGCGCTGATCGGTCATGGGTTACTCCTGATATGGCGTCTTTCTTGCGTATCGGCCCAGCCACTGCCAAGCTGTAACAGCATTCCATTATGGAGGCACGAATGCAGGTGCAAATCGAATACTGCGGCATGTGAGGTTATGAGCCGCGTGCGACCGCGGCGCGGGTCCTGATCCTGAAAACCAACCCGACGGCTACGGTCACTCTACGCAAGACCGGCGGCGGCGTTTTTGAGATCACCGTCGACGGGCGACTGGCCTTTTCCAAAAAGGCAATCGGCCGCTTTCCGACGGAACAGGAGGTCAGGGACACCTTGACCTAATCCCCGCGCAACGGATCCATGCGGTGCCTGCCGCGTGCGGCGGCGTGCTGTTTGCTAGAAAAAGTGCCTGGAACACGTATTTGCCGGAGGCTCACGCATCTGGCATATGCGAAAGCAAGGTGCCGCCCGTGCCCCGTGCGGCCCGAAACGAAAATACAGGAGGGGAAGACCCGGGATGTTCGCGGCCCATTTCTTGATCATACTCTGCGGCCTGGCGGCGCTGGTGTATGGTATCATCACTAGCCGGCAGGTGCTTGCCGCGGATGCCGGTTCGGCCCGCATGCAGGAAATTTCCGGCGCCGTCCAGGAAGGCGCCCGCGCCTACCTGAATCGCCAGTACACCACCATCGGCATGGTCGGTGTCGTCATACTAATCCTCCTCGGCATCATTCTGGGTATCCACACCGCCATCGGCTTCCTGATCGGCGCCGTGCTGTCTGCCGCAGCCGGTTATGTTGGCATGAATGTCTCAGTTCGCGCCAACGTCCGCACCGCACAGGCCTCGCAGCGTGGCCTGGCGGCAGGTCTTGACGTCGCCTTCAAGGCGGGCGCCGTCACCGGCCTTCTGGTCGTCGGCCTCGGCCTGCTGGGCGTCGCCGGCTATTACTTCATCCTGCGCTCCGGCCTTGGCCCCGACGCCGACCTTCGCCCGGTGCTGGAGGCGATGGTTGCCCTGGGCTTCGGCGGGTCGCTGATCTCGATCTTTGCCCGTCTGGGCGGCGGCATCTTCACCAAGGGCGCTGACGTCGGCGCCGACCTGGTGGGCAAGGTCGAAGCGGGCATCCCCGAGGATGACCCACGCAACCCGGCCGTGATCGCGGACAACGTCGGCGACAACGTCGGCGATTGCGCCGGCATGGCCGCTGACCTGTTTGAGACATACGCCGTGACGATCGTCGCGACCATGCTGCTGGCCGGCATTTTCTTCACCGGCCGGGTGCGTGATGACATGCTCATGCTGCCGCTGGGCATCTGTGCCATCTGCATCCTCACCTCGATCGCCGGCACCTACTTCGTAAAGCTCGGCCCGGATAACGGGATCATGAGGGCGCTGTATCGCGGCCTTCTCGTCACTGGCGGATTGTCGGTGGTGGGGGTGGCGTTCGTCATCGCAATCACTGCCGGATTTGGCGAATCGCTGATGATGGTTGGGGGCGGCTATGTGACCGGCTTCAGCCTGTTCCTGTGCGCTCTGGTCGGTCTGCTCGTGACCGGGGCCATCGTGGTCATCACCGAGTACTACACCTCCACCGAATACCGGCCGGTGCGCTCGATCGCGCAGAGTTCGACGACCGGGCACGGCACCAACGTGATTCAGGGGCTCGCCATCTCGATGGAGTCTACGGCCCTGCCGGTGCTCGTCATCTGCGTCGGCATCATCGTGACCTACATGATTGCCGGCCTCTTCGGGATCGCCGTTGCGGCAACCACCATGCTGTCCCTGGCCGGCATGATCGTCGCCCTTGATGCCTATGGTCCGGTGACCGACAATGCCGGTGGCATCGCCGAAATGGCGGATTTGCCAAAGGAAGTCCGTGTCACCACCGACGCGCTGGATGCGGTTGGCAACACCACCAAGGCCGTTACAAAAGGCTACGCGATCGGTTCCGCCGGCCTGGCCTCACTGGTTCTGTTCGCCGCCTATACGCAGGACCTGGCGCACTACTTCCCAAACCTGCATGTCGATTTCGCTCTGCAGAACCCCTATGTAGTCATCGGCCTGTTCATCGGCGGCATGCTGCCCTACCTGTTCGGCGCGATGGGCATGACAGCGGTAGGCCGAGCCGCTGGCTCCGTGGTGGTTGAAGTCCGCCGTCAGTTCCGGGAAATCAGCGGCATCATGGAAGGCACCGCCAAGCCTGAATACGGCAAGGCGGTCGACCTGCTCACGCGGGCCGCCATCAAGGAAATGATTCTGCCATCCCTGCTGCCGGTGGGTGCGCCAATCGTGCTGTGGATCGTCATCGCGATCATCGCGGGCAAGGCGGCTGCGTTTGCCTCGCTGGGCGCCATGCTGCTGGGCACGATCGTAACCGGTCTGTTCGTTGCGATTTCGATGACTTCGGGCGGCGGTGCGTGGGACAATGCCAAGAAGTACATCGAAGAAGGCCACTACGGCGGCAAAGGCTCCGACGCGCACAAGGCGGCGGTGACCGGAGACACCGTGGGTGATCCGTACAAGGACACCGCCGGTCCGGCGGTGAATCCGATGATCAAAATCACCAACATCGTCGCCTTGCTGTTGCTGGCGATTCTGGCCGGCTGGCTGCACTAGGAGCATGGTCGCCTGAGGCCGAAAGCCGGAACGCGTGAATCATGCGACCAAGCAAAGACTTCTAGATTATGGTCGGGTCAAACCTGAGCCGACCATAATTTAGAGCATGGTCGCCTGAGGCTGAAAGCCGGAAGGCGTGAATCATGCGATCGAACTAGACTCGTCGTATCCGGGCGGTTTCGGGCTTCGGCCCGGCCGCCCGATTCGACTCCAGGTCGGCCGCCGCTACAAGGGAATCGCCACGAGCGTATCGAAACGCGACGAGTCGCAGATCACCACACGCTCCCGCAGTTGCAACCTGCCGCCGTTATCGACAAGCCGGTCGCAATACCGGCCAGCGACAAACAGGTCCATGCGGCCGTCGCGCATCGTGCGCACCACCACGAACGGCGTTTCCGCCGCAATGCCGTCGCGCGAAGCGTGTGCCACGGGCATACCGACGATATGTCGATACGAATGTCGCTCAAATACATTCGCCCGTCGAATCGAAAGAACCCTGTCCGCCAGCATCGCTCGGCTGTCCGCATAGATAATTCCGGCTTCATTGCCATCCCGGATGTTATCGGCTGATGTGATCTTGTACAGGCACTGGTCCAGGAAGAAGGCTGGCCAGTCCTCCAGCCGATCGTCGTCGATCGCAGCGGCATAGGCAGCGTTCAAGCCGGCAACGCGAAGGATCGTTTCGGCAGCCGAGAGCGCGGTCATTGCCCCATCACCCGCCGCCACATCTTCCAGAAGCCCCGGATGGCGGTCTCCGTCGCCCTTGTGTCCTGGCTTTCGGCGTCTGCACCGCCCATTTCCAGCAGGGATACGGCATCGGCGGCAGAGGCCGCGCCGCGTTCGACGAAGTTGCCGATGCAACCGTCCTCCATGGACACGAACCCGGCTGGGCCTGCCAGGTTCAGCTGCTTCAGCCGCTTGCGGCGCAAGTCCGGCGGATCGTCGGCGTACCCAAGGTAGATCCAGTTCAGGTCAGTGGAATCGACACCGCGCGGCACGAATTGTCGGATGCCCATAACATTGTAGGTCCGCTGCATGGCGAAGGTCGGGAACACGGACAGGATCTGCTGCGTCACCCGATCCCCGTGTTCATCGACGGCATCCAGCATGCTGGGATCGGACAGCCGCAGCCCG
This sequence comes from Acetobacteraceae bacterium, assembly GCA_027311485.1. GTDB lineage: Bacteria > Pseudomonadota > Alphaproteobacteria > Acetobacterales > Acetobacteraceae > Rhodopila. Next base: position 1,734 of record DAICYU010000046.1, on the reverse strand, counting down.
TCATCGACCGAACGCATGCCGTCATAGGCGCGATCAACGGCGTCGGTGGGCGCGAGCGTGGTCGAGACATGGCAGCCGCCGCTTTCACTGACACTCACCCCGCCGCCCTGAGTCAGGCGGTTGATACGGAACGTGGCGAAGAAAACGTGCAGCAGGCTGGCGTGATAGGTGTCACGGACGTTTTCAGCATACAGCTTCCAGTTGTTCGGCAGCACCTCGGTAAAGCGGCCAATGACCTGCAACGGGCGGCTGGCAGTGCGCCGCAAGGCCGCAGTGGCCTCTGGGCCTAAATAGTCCTCAATGGGGGGTGTCAGGTCCGAGAAGGTGCCGAAGACAACCCCGCTGATCGTCGCGATGCGCAGTTTGCGGGTTTGCAGCTCCTCCAGCCGAAAATCGCCAGGCATCCCGCCCCGGCCGTTAACCCCTTTGCGGAACGCAACCGATTTCAGAGTGCCGCTCAGGTCATAGCGCCAGGCGTGATAGACGCAGGCGAAGTCCTTTGCGCCGCGGCCGGCATTGTCGAAACAGATCAACGCGCCGCGATGCAGGCAGCGGTTTTCGAACGCGGCGATGGAGCCGTCTTCAGTGCGGACCACGACGACGGGCATCCGGCCGATGAATGTCGCCCGCCAGTCGCCGGCAGCCGGGATATCGGCCTCGATACACAGGAAGTTCCAGACCGGGCCTTCGAACAGCGATTTCTGTTCCTGTATCAGGACGGCGGCGTCCTGATACAGGCGGAACGGCACCTGTCGCAGCCCTTTCGGCCAGTCGCTGGATAACTGCGTGGTGGTCGCCTGGTCCATGCGATCCTCCCCTTTTAAAGGGGAGGCTAGTGCATTTCCCGGCGCGTTGAAAACAGGGCCTGCTACAGCGCCAGCTTGTCGATTGTGATCGGCAGATCTCGGATGCGCTTGCCAGTCGCGTGATAAATCGCGTTGGCAATCGCCGCGGGCGTGCCGACGACACCGATTTCACCCACGCCCTTCACACCGAGTGGGTTTGCCTTGTCATCGTGTTCCTCCACGAAGATGACATCGATGTCCGGCACGTCGGCGTTCACCGGAACGTGGTACTCGGCCAAGTTGTGGTTCATGAAACGGCCAAGCCTGTGATCGAGCATGGACTCTTCCTCAAGCGCCATACCGATCCCGAACACGGTGCCGCCGATCACCTGACTGCGCGCCGTTTGTGGGTTGATGATCTTTCCCGCCGCCACGGCGTGTACGATTCGGGTCAATCGCGCCACGCCAAGCTGCTCATCCACGCGCACCTCCACGAAGACGGCCGCATGTGTGTATTGCGAGAAGCGCTCTTTTGTCTCGGCATCCGGTTCCGCAGTCTCCTCGACCTCGATACGCGCCAGCCCGGCGGCGCGCAGAACATCGCCAAGTGCGACACTGCGGGCTGGATCGGTGCGCAGCGCGATGCGGCCGTCGCGGAATACGACATGTGCCAGATCCGCGTTGGCAAGGGGCGAATCAGCCATATGTCGAGCATGAGTAAAAAGCCGTTCGCCAAGAGTGTGGCAGGCCATGTGCACGGCTGATCCGGCCGAGGCTGCCGTCCACGATCCGCCTTCTACCGGCGCCGTCGGCAGCGTCGAGTCGCCCAGTTTCGTTGTAATGTCCTCCATGGCCACGCCAAGGGCATCGGCGGCAATCTGGGTCAGAATCGTGTAGGTCCCGGTGCCGATGTCGGCCGTGGCACAGGCGATTTCCAGCTTGCCTTCGG
>DAICYU010000469.1 GCA_027311485.1 Acetobacteraceae bacterium | reverse complement strand
GGCCGGGATGACCCGGGGCCCGAATAGAGCCCCCGGCTAGCCCCCAACCGAATAGCCTGCCGCGCCTGCCCCGCTGCAGCCTTCAGCCGCACGATCCGCCGCCTCACGGTCCGGCCATCGCCCCACACCGGCAAAAACTCGGCCCGTGCACGCAAATGCGGCCCGCGCACGCAAATGCGGATTGCATCGGGCAGCCCGCCATTCAACTTACACATTGCTCGATCAACCGCTCCGAGGGCCGTCATGCCACGAACCGCCTCCGATATCATGTGGGCCGAGGCCATTTCCGCCCTCGCGCGCGTCGACCGGCTGCATCGCGACTTCTTCCGCCCGGATCCAAAGGGATGGGAACCGCCGGTGGACGTGCTGGAAACACAGAATGAGCTCGTCATCATGGTCGCGCTGCCCGGCGTGCATGCGGACGAGGTTGAGATCGTGGTGCACGACGACAGCCTGGCCATTGTGGGTATCCGGCGCCTTCCCGCTTTCCTGCAGCGCGCCCGCGTGCTGCGCATGGAACTGCCGCATGGAAGGTTCGAGCGACGGGTCGCAATCCCGCCCGGCCAATATGAGGTAACCCGTCGCGAGCTTGCCGACGGGCTGCTGGTCGTGGCGCTGCGGAGGGTCAGCTGATGGACGCCCAGGAACCCACTACGACCACCCCGACCCAGGACGAACTGCTGCTGGTGCCGGTGCGTGAACTGGTCCTGTTCCCCGGCGTGGTGTTGCCGCTGCTGGCGAACCGCCCGGGTCTGGAAGCGGCGCTGCAGGAAGCCGCTCGCACTTCGCGCACCATCGCCGTGGTACTGCAGCGCGACCCCAAGGTCGAGAGTCCGGCCCTGTCCGACCTGCATACGATCGGCGCAGAAGGCAGGCTGCTGCGCTACGTCACCGCCCGTGACGGCATGCATCATGGCATCGTCCAGGGTGTCGGCCGCATTCGTCTGCTGGATACCGTGGATGGCACCGAACCGCGGACCGTGCGGGTCGAGCGTATCGACGAACCGGCAGCCAGCGGCGCCGACATCGATGCGCGGTTTCACCAGTTGCGCGAACGGGCGCTGGAAACCCTCAGTCTGCTGGAGCAATCGCCGCCGGAGTTGGCGGCAGCCGTCCAGTCGATCGAGCTTCCCGGCCAACTCGCCGACATGGTCGCCAGCCTGATGGACATCACCCCGGCTGAAAAGCAGGAGATCCTGGAGACCATCCCGCTGCTGCCGCGGCTGGACCGCGTGTTGTGGCGCCTCGCCTATCGGTTGGAGGTGCTGCGGCTGTCGGCCGATATCGGCAAGCGCACGCGCGCAAGTATGGAAGGGCGGCAGCGCGAGTTCATGCTGCGAGAGCAGTTGAAGGCAATCCAGAAGGAATTGGGCGAGGATGAGGAAGGCTCGCCCGAGCTGGCTGACCTACGGCGCGCACTGGACGCGGCCGAGCTTCCGGACGACGTCGCCAAGCAGGCGCAGCGGGAGTTGCGGCGCCTGGAGCGTATGCCAGAGGGCGGTCCGGAATCCGGCATGGTGCGCACCTACCTGGAGTGGCTGTCCGAACTGCCGTGGAAGCTCGGCGACGATCCCGGCATCGACATCCCCGAAGCCCGCCGCGTGCTGGATCAGGATCATCATGACCTGGAGAAGATCAAGCGCCGGATCGTGGAATTCCTCGCCGTGCGCAAGCTCAACCCGGATGGACGCGGACCGATCCTGTGCTTCGTCGGCCCGCCCGGCGTCGGCAAGACCTCCCTCGGCCAGTCGATCGCCCGCGCCATCGGCCGTCCGTTCGTTCGCGTCAGCCTGGGCGGGGTGCACGACGAAAGCGAAATCCGTGGGCATCGCCGGACCTATATTGGCGCCCTGCCCGGCAACATCATCCAGGCGATCCGCAGAGCCGGCTCGCGCGCCTGCGTCATGATGCTGGACGAAATCGATAAACTGGGCGGCGGCGGTTTCCAGGGCGATCCATCGTCGGCGCTGCTGGAAGTCCTCGACCCCGAGCAGAACGCCACGTTCCGCGATGCCTACCTCGGCGTGCCGTTCGATCTGAGCCGGGTGCTGTTCATCGCCACCGCCAACCAGATGGATACGATCCCCGCGCCGCTGCGCGATCGCATGGAAGTCGTCTCCCTCTCGGGCTACACCGAGGAAGAAAAGCTCGTCATCGCTCGGCGCTACCTTGTCCCGCGCCAGCTTGGGCGCAACGGGCTGAAGCCTGACCAGGCGGACATCGACGACGGGGCGCTTGCCGCGATCGTGCGCAGTTACACGCGCGAAGCCGGTGTGCGTAACCTGGAACGGGAGATCGGGGCCGTGCTGCGGCATGTGGCCGCGCAGTTTGCCGAGGGCCACACGGAAGCGGTGCGTATTGGTCCTGACGATCTTGCCGCGATCCTAGGACCCGCACGTTTTGAGCAGGAAGTCGCCGAACGGGCCGCCATACCCGGGATTGCCACCGGCCTCGCCTGGACCCCGGTCGGCGGGGACATACTGTTCATCGAAAGCACCCGCATGGCTGGCGCCGGCAAGCTGATCCTGACCGGGCAGCTGGGCGATGTCATGAAGGAGAGCGCACAGACCGCCCTGAGCCTGTTGAAATCCCGTGCCAGCGGTCTGGGTATCGAACACGGACTGTTCGAACGCAGCGATATCCATGTCCACGTTCCGGCGGGAGCTATCCCCAAGGACGGCCCTTCGGCGGGCGTGGCCATGTTCATGTCGCTGGCTTCGCTGATGATGGGGCGCGCGGTCGATCCCGCCATAGCCATGACCGGTGAGATCAGCCTGCGTGGGATCGTGCTGCCCGTGGGCGGCATCCGGGAGAAAGTGGTGGCGGCGGAGCGGGCCGGCATCAAGACGGTGATGCTGCCGGCACGCAACCGGCGCGACTACGAGGACATTCCCGTCAGCACGCGAGAGCGGCTGGCCTTCGTGTGGTTGGAAACGGTGGACGACGCCATAGCGACCGCAATGCCGTCGGCGAGTCCGCCTGACCGGCTGGGCTGATCGAGCGGCACTAAAGCTTGGACAGCCTATCGGCCCCAGGGCCGTTCAGCCTCTTGTCCCCACGCCTGTTCAGTCTATTGACCCCACGCCTGTTCAGTCGATGACAATCGCGGTTTCAGCGGCCTGTGGCGGTTGCGGTATGGTCGGCACCGGATCGGTCGGCGTTGGCACTTCCGCGGGCGGCCTGTCATCGCCCGGACCCGGAAGTTCCGGCGGCAGCGGTTGAGGTTCGATCACCATCCCATTACTCCTGTGAAGACGGAGGACGCCGACACCGCCTGGGCAACACCCCTGGCCATGCCCGGCGTACCCCCGCCGCTCGAACGTCAACGCTCGGCCGCTTCAATGGTTCGGGCCGGACAGGCGGCCCGGCCATCCCGGCTGAACCCCGGCATCGGTCATCTTGCACGACGCGCGCCGTCCGTCCCTTATGCCGGACAGCACGAACGACGCGGAGTGCTGCGCGTTCAATCGCCAAGGAGCCCTGCCGTGCCCACACGTTCGATCCTGGCCCAGTACCCGGCGCACCGCGACGATATCGGCGATCTCCTGACACGCCGGCCAGTGCCCGGACCACACGTCCAGCAGATCGACCCGTTCCTGTTCCTCAACCACCATGGCCCGCAGACCTATCCGCCCGACAATGATGGCCTGCCGTTCGGCCCACACCCGCATCGCGGGTTTGAGACCGTGACGTTCATTCTGGAGGGCAGCCTGGCCCATCTCGATTCCGCGGTACATGAAAGCGTCATCGAAGCCGGCGGAGTCCAATGGATGACCGCGGGCCGCGGGCTGATCCACGCCGAGGTTTCTCCCCCAGCGTTCAAGCGCAA
>DAICYU010000468.1 GCA_027311485.1 Acetobacteraceae bacterium | reverse complement strand
ACGAACGCCACCAGCACCGCGGCCAGCAGAGAGCCGAGAAAGCTGCCCATGCCGCCGATGATGACAATGACGAACGCGTCGATGACCGCGTTTTCCGCCATGCCAAGGGATGCGGTTAGCAGCGGCGCCGCCAGCACGCCACCCAGCGCCGCCAGGCCGCAGCCAATGCCGAAGATGGCGGATCGGATCATGTTCACATCGACGCCCAGCGCGTGCACCATCTCGGCGTTCTGGCTGGTGGCGCGGATCAGCAGGCCCAAACGCGTGCGTTCCAGGAACTGCCAGATGGCGATCGCAACCAGCACGCCGGCACCGGCTAGGAACAGCCGGTAAACCGGGAACGGCTCATCCAGATCAGCCGGATGAGTTCGCCCAGCACCAGTGTCAGGCCAAACGTGACCATCAGGAAGGCGCTGGCATCGCGCTTGTACAGGCGCCGCAGCAGCCCACGTTCGAACGCTGCCCCGATCGCGCCGGCAATCAGCGGTCCGGCGATCAGCCCGCTCCAGAAACTGCCCGTCACCGCAGCCGAGGAGTAGCCGATGAAGGCACCTAACATGTAAAACGTGCCATGCGCGAAATTGACGATGCGCATGATCCCGAAGATCAGTGTCAGCCCTACGCCCAGAAAAAATAACAATGCCGCCTGAGAAAAGGCATTGAGGCTCTGCGTCAGCAGAAACGCCAGCAGGTCCATGCCCCGGTCAGTCGTTGTATTCCATCTTGTTACAGGGCGGAGTCACGCGGTCGGCTGGATACGTCGCAATGACCTCCGGCATCGGATGCGCCATGCCTTCCTTCTTGACGACTTTGACGACGAAGCCGGGCTGCGACGCTTGATGGTCACAAGCCCGCAACTCGATCGGGCCCTTGACGCTATCGACTTTCAGTCCTTCCAGCGCGGTCCGCAGCTTGGCGGCTTCGATGCTTCCTGCCTTTTCAATGCCGGCCTGCAGCACGACGCAGGATTGATATTGATCGCCCTCAAACATCTGCGGCGGGCGGCCATACTCCGCCTGCCACGCGGCGACGAACGCCTTGTTCGCCGGATTGTCCAGGCCGACCGGATAACGGGTCGAGCCGATCAGCCCGACCGCCGCATCGCCCGTTGCCAGCAGCCCCATCTCATCGACCTGCTCGGTCAGCATCTGCACTTTGCTGCTCAGGCGGTACTGCTTGGCCTGGGACAGGAACGCGTTATTGTCGTCTCCGGCCAGGACCAGATACACGCCGTCGGCGCCCGACTCGCGTATCTTCATGATGTATGTCGAGAAATCCTTCGTTCCGGTTGGCGAGAACACCGCGCCCAGGAATTGCTTGCCGGACTTTTTTGCCTCGTTCTGGAACACTTCCATGGAGTTGTGGCCCCAGGCGTAGTCCATGCCCAGACCGTAGAATTTCTTCAGCGGTGAGTCGCGCAGCCAGAGCGCCACCGCCCGCGTTCCCATGGGGCCGGAGGTATTCGGCCGGAAGAAATTCGGCACCAGCGATTCCGCCGTCAGCCGGCCGTCGCCGTTATCGCCGGAGATGAAGATGGTGTCCCATTCGGCCAGCTTCGGTACAACCGCCAACGCCTCATTCGATGCAACGATGCAGGTGATGATACGCACCCCGCTGCGCTCCACCATTTCTTGCACCTTGCGCACGCATGTGGCGGGATTTCCGGCCGTATCTTCGACGATCAGCTCAACCGGCCGACCCAGCAGCCCGCCCTTCGCATTCACCTGCTTCGCCCAGAAATCGCAGGCTCGGCGCATTTGCGCGCCAATCCCGCCGATCGGGCCGGTCAGGCCAACGGGAATGCCGATCCGGATCGGGTCCATCGCGCGGGCACGTCCCACACCGGCCAAGCCCGCGACAGCAGCGGCTTGCAGAATTGTACGACGCGGTATTTCGACGTGATTGGCCATGCGTTCCCCCGGGCATCTGCTCTTGCGGCGTGATGCTTCGTGGACAGTAGTGCCAATTTCTGTTCGAAGGTCAATCGGCCGCAGCGATTCCGGCCGCTTGTGGCCCCATCAATGGCACGAGATGCGACAAAAAAATCTCTGCGCAGGCCCGCCATGAATACCGCTCCGCATGCATTCTGCAGGCGGCACGGTCAGCCGTCAGTGCGTCCAGTGCCGCCGCACGCAGGTCGGTGTTGACGGCGCCGACCTTGCCGTCGGCATGCAACAGCACGTCCTTCGGCCCCGTCACCGGAAATGCCGCTACAGGTGTCCCGCACGCCAAGGCTTCCAGGATGACCAGGCCGAACGTGTCGGTCAGGCTGGGGAAGACGAAGACGTCGGCGCTGGCATAGGCGCGGGCCAATGCCTCCCCGTGCCGCGGGCCGGTGAATGTCACGTTCGGGTATTCGCGCTGCAAGGACGCAAGCTGCGGCCCACCGCCGACGACGACCTTTGAACCGGGTAGATCGAGGTCAAGGAACGCGCCGATGTTTTTCTCGATCGCGACGCGGCCGACATAGATGAAAATTGGCCGCGGCAGATCGGGAAACTCATTACCCGCATAGGGCCGGAACAACTCCAGGTCGACACCGCGCGACCAGGAGCGGATGTTGCGGAAGCCGCGATTCGACAACTCCTCCCGCAACGACGGCGTGGCGACCATGATGCCCTGCCCGGCGCCGTGGAAGCGGCGCATCCAGGCGTAAATCGGGGTGACCGGCAGACCGGTGCGCGCCTTGATGTATTCAGCGAAGCGTGTGTGGAATGCGGTGGTAAACGCAAAGCCCGTGCGTTTGGCCCAACGCCGCGCGGCCAAACCCAGCGGACCTTCCGTTGCGATGTGCAGCGCGTCGGGGCGGAACGCCTCGATCATCCGGATCAGGCGGCGGCGGGGCAGCAGCGACAGCGAAATGTCGGGATAGGTCGGGCACGGGATGGTGCGGAACCGGTCCGGGCCAATGACGTCCACGACATGGCCCATGGCATGGAGTTCGCGCACGACGGTTGTCAGTGTGCGGACCACACCGTTGACCTGCGGTGTCCAGGCATCCGTCACGATCAGGATGCGGTGTGATGGGGCGGGCGGCAGCATTGCGTCGACGCCGGGAAGGTCCGCTATGGGAAGGGAATCAAGCAGGTTCGGAAACCCGGGCGCGGCGGGGCGCAAGGAACGACAAGCGGTTCAGGGCCGCCCAGTCGAGCAGTTCAAGGCGCCCGTCATGATGTTCGACCAGCGCCGTGCAGCTTTCCACCCAATCACCATCATTCAGGTACATTACACCTTGCACTTCCCGCATCTCGGCGTGGTGGATGTGGCCGCACACGACCCCATCAAAGCCGCGGCGGCGGGCTTCCGCAGCCAGCGCACTTTCGAAACGATCGATTGCCTTCACCGCTTCCTTGACCTGGCGCTTCAGCCAGGCTGACAACGACCAGTAGGGATAGCCCAACCGGCACCGCACCGCGTTGAACCACCGGTTCACAATCAGCGCGGTGGTATAGGCCCAGTCCCCCAGCAGAGCCAGGAACTTGGCATAGCGGACCACACTGTCGAACTCGTCCCCGTGCATGACCAGCAGGCGCTTGCCATCTGCGGTCGTATGCTCGGAGTCCCGACACATCTTGATGCCGCAGATTTCGAGCCCCATCGGCAGCCAGGAGCGGAACATTTCGTCATGGTTGCCAGGGATGTAGGTCACCCGCGCGCCCGAACGGGCGTGGCGTACGATCTGCTTCAGAACCTCGTCGTGTGTTTCATCCCAGTACCAGGATTTGCGCAGTCTCCAGCCGTCGATGATGTCGCCAACCAGAAACAAGTGGTGACAACTTGTCTGTTTCAGGAAGTCGGCGAGAAACTCACTTCGGCAGCCACGCGTCCCCAAATGCGTATCCGAAATGA
>DAICYU010000467.1 GCA_027311485.1 Acetobacteraceae bacterium | reverse complement strand
CCGGCCATGTCGACATCGAGGACATTGGCTACGGCGGCATTCCCATCAACGAACGCCGCTACGACAACGCCCACCTGTCCAGCGCCCTGTCCAAGGCGCAGGACATCGCCCAGACCATGGACCGCCTGGGCTACAACACGTTCTGGATGGCCGAACACCATTTCCAGCGCGAAGGCACCGAGTGCATCCCGAACGTCCTGCTGATGGCGCTGCACCTGACGCACGTCACGAAGAACATCAACATCGGCTGCGGCTTCAATATCGTGCCGATGTGGCACCCGCTGCGCCTCGCCGAGGACTATGCGATGGCCGATATCCTGTCAAAAGGCCGCGTGGTGTTCGGCGTCGGCCGCGGCTACCATACCCGCGAAGTCGAAACGTTCGGCTCACCACTGATCGACCAGGATGCAAACCGGGAGTTGTTCGAAGAACAGGTCGATATCATCTTCAAGGCGTTCAATAACGAATCCTTCAGCCACAAGGGCAAGCACTACACCCTGCCGCCTAACGTTCCCTATCGCGGCTATGAACTGCAGGAACTGACGCTGGTGCCCCGCCCCGCCCGCCTGCCGGTGGAATGCTGGCAGCCGATCCAGGGTGGCTCGGAACGCGCTTTGTCCTTCATGGCCAAGCACGGCATCCAAGGCATGGTCGGCGGCGGCTCGGCCGAGGGCGGCGCCATGCACAACGTGGTGCTGAAATGGCAGGAGGTGCACGCCCGCATCGGCAAACCCATCGCCCTGGGCGAACGCCTGTGCTTCGGCTTTCATTTCTACATCGGGGAAAGCAAGGAACAATGCATCCGCGATGCCGCCAAATACTATGAAGAAAACATGAAGATGTTCGGTGAACTGCGCCTGAGCCGAGCGCTGACGGATGAACAGATTGAGATTATGCGCGATCGGAAGCGCGCCCCTACCGCGAAGCTGCCGCGGATCGAGGACGCGGTGAAGGCCGGCGGCTTCCTCACTGGTTCCGCCGATGAAATCATCGAGCATCTGAAGAAGCTCGAAAAGGCCTATCCCGGCCTCGATCGCATCTCCATCAGCCCGTCGCTGGGTGTGCCGAAGGCGGTGATCCTGGAACAGGTCGAACGTTTCGCCACGGAAGTGATGCCGGCTTTCAAGGGATCGCGGATCGAGGTGAAACAGCCGGAACTGGCGAAGTAGGCCGCACCGCCCATGCGCATCGTAACGTGGGCGACATAGTAACGTTGGCGACGGGATGGGCATACAGGGGCGGGCATGGCGTGACCTGGAATGTGTGGCGCGGGTTGCGGGTCGCGCGGTGCAAGCGGCGTGATGCGGTTGGCCGACGCAAGGGGAGCGATGATCGACACCCGGACATCGGGAACCGGTGTCGGCACACCGCCCGCAGGATCGGCGCCGCCGCAGGCAACGCCCGCGCCCCCCTCCACCGCGTCATAAACCGCGTCATGGCCCATTGAGCACGGCAACAGATAAGGGACAGCGCCCATGTCAGCACCCGACGGCAACACCGATGCGGCAATCCGCACCATCCTGGACACCACGCGGCGCATCGCCGTGGTCGGCGCCTCGGCCAAGCCCTGGCGCCCGTCCAACGGCGTGATGCGCTTCCTGATCGACCGCGGCTACGACGTTATCCCGGTCAACCCCGGCCTCGCCGGGCAGACGATCCATGGCCGCACCGTCGTTGCCAGCCTCGCGGACGCCGGGACGCTGGACATGGTGGATATCTTCCGCGCCAGCCAGCACGTTGGCCCGGTGGTGGACCGTGCCATCAGCCTTGGCGCCCGCACGGTATGGATGCAGCTTGGCGTCATCGACACAGAGGCGGCCGCCCGCGCCCGCGCCGCCGGCCTGCGCGTCGTCATGGACCGCTGCCCGGTCATCGAGGACCGCCGCCTGAGCCACGCCGGCTGACCCGCAGCCCCCGGCCTCCTGCGCCGGACCTCGTTGTTGCCGGCCGCGTTGCCGGCCCCGTCGCAGATCCCACGGCTGGCGTCGTTGGCGGACGCCATTGAACGGACGCGGGCGAAACGCCACATACGGCATCGATCGGGTATCGCGCCTGACCCAGATTGCGCGTGACCCAACAGGGGGCACCCTATGACGAACGAAGAACGCGACATCATCGGCCAGTTCATCGCCCGGGTTGGCGGCGCCAACGCGCCCTCGGGCTTCGCCGCCGGATCTGTCCCGGCGACAACGCAGCCGGCCTTGCCGCCGGTTGACCGCGACGCGGATGCATTCATCGGCCAGTTGTTCACGCAATATCCCGATGCCCGCTACCGCATCACCCAGCTGGCCTTCGTGCAGGAACATGCGCTGGTTGAGGCGCAGAACCGCATCCGCCGGCTGGAATGGGAAGTGCAGCAGGCTCGGCAGGCCGCACAACAGGCGCAGCAATCCGCGCCACGCTCGGGTGGTGGCCTGTTCGGCGGGTTGTTTGGCGGCGGCCGGCAGCAGCCACCCGGCGCCCAATGGAATCAGCAGGGGGGTGCCCAGGGAAACCCCCAGTGGAACCAGGGCGGCCAGCAGCAGTATTACCAGCAATCGGCCCCGCCGCCGCCGCAATACCCGCCCAACTACCAGCAGGGCATGTTCCAGCGGCAGGGTTCGGGCTTCCTCGGTTCGGCCCTGACCACCGCGGCCGGTGTTGCCGGTGGCATGGTGGTCGGCAATGCGCTGATGGACATGTTCTCGCCGCATCGCGGCGGCTTCGGCGGCGGACTGGGGGAGGCTGGGGCTGCGGCCAGCCCGTGGGCCACGCCCGCCGCGTCGCCGGACGCCGTCGATACCGGCACGTGGGACACTGGCGGCGGCGGCGCGCCGGCCAACAACCAGGATTATGTGGACAACAGCGGCTGGGACACCAACAGCGCTGGCGGCGCCTGGGATACCAGCGGCGGCAACGACAACAGCGGCTGGGACCAGGGCAGTGGTGGTGACGCCGGCGGTTGGGACCAGGGCGGCGGTGGCGGCTGGGACAGTGGCGGCGGCACCGACGACACGATCTGATCTGAACGTCATCGACTCCGAGCGTTATCGACCGGCCAGGTCCACCCTGGCCGGTTTTGCTGACCCAGGCTTTTGCTGTGAACCGCGCTCCGGCCCGCCGGGCCCCGCTGGGTTCCAGACCACCCCTGCCCCGCATGGCCTGATCACGCGCAGGCGAAAAAAAACCGCGGTGCTTTTGGCACCGCGGAAGTTTAGGGAGGAAACGTCCAAGAAAGCAGTGCGCCGAAGCGCGTCTGCAGGACGAAGAATGGCTTTCGCAGTCGCAGCACGCAAGCCCTATTTGCTGCGTCGCACCATTTTCCCGCCCGTAATCCAATTATGTTGCGTATGTACCACACACGCCTAACCGTGCGGCATTTAACCGCCGATCCGTGTCCCAATCTCGGCCAATGCCAGCGCGCTGCCTAAACTATTGGCCATTTCGGTCGGGATCAGCACCGTTGTCCCGCGCTCCTTGTTCATCTCATAAAGCAGATTCATCTGCCGCAGTTTCAGCGCGTTCGCGTCGCTGCCGTACAGCCGAGCGGCTTCGAGCACCTGGACGGCGATCTCGCGTTCGGCGGAAGCGAGGGTCACGCGCGCGTCCTTCTCCCGCTCCGCCTGCGCCTGCCGGCTCATGGCATCCTGCAGTTCGCGCGGTATCACCACGTCCTTGATCTCGACGCTGCGCACCGCAACGCCCCAGGTGCCGGTCTTGCTGCTGATCGTTGCCCGCAGTTGCTCATCGGCGGCCTTGCGGTCGGACAGCAGGCGCGACAGGTCGGTGGAGCCGATCATCTCCCGCAGGCTGGTCTGCGCCACCCGCTCGATCGCCTCCTTGTAGTTGGCAATGCGGATGGCCGCCGCCTCGGCGTCC
>DAICYU010000466.1 GCA_027311485.1 Acetobacteraceae bacterium | reverse complement strand
AGAAAAGCCAGCGCCGACAGGAGAGAGGCCAGCACCAGACAGATTGACAGCCCGCTCAGTTGGCGCCCAGCGCCAGGCCGCTTTCGCGCGGATCGTTCACCCAGCCGCATTCGCTATTCTCCCCTGGCAGGTAACGCCCGCAGCCGATGATGTTCACCCGGCCCGGATCCGGCACCGGCACGCTGACCGGCCGGTGCGCCTTCAACGTCCCCAGCATGCCCATCGCCACCGCCAGGCCGGCGCCAGCCTGCCCCGAGCCCGCCACCGCGGCGCGGAAGGCATGGATGTTCTGATTCCACGCCAGCGCCGCGGCCAGCAGCGGCAAGGGCACGGCCGCCGGCGACGCCGCGGCCAGGAAGCCAAGTCCGGGCATAATCCGCCCGGTACCAAACAGGTTGTCCAGCGTCAGGGTGCACGCCACGGCGCCGCCGTTGCGGTCCATCGTCACGAAGCTGGTCGAAGCCGGGAACACGGTGCTCGCCGGCGCCGGCAGGTCGTGCGCCGCCAGCACCGCGTCGGGCGTGATGTCCCCGGCGCGATAGCGCGACACCACCGCCAGGGATCGCGCGCCCGCCGCAGCCACATCGTCCGGCGAATCGGCCAGCACATCGAACGCCGCCTCGGCCGCCAGCCCGCCATCGGCCGGCGGCGGCAGGAAGGCGATCTTGTCGTTGCGGTAGGGGCGGACCAGCGGCGGCGTCAGCCGCGGCAGTGCCTTGTGCAGATCCTGCAGCGTGATCGGCCCGCCGATCTCCGGCGACGCCTGCGCGATGCGGCTGGCCATGTTGCCCTGATAGAAATCACCGACGCCGGCAACGCGGATCTGCGTCAGGGTGGAGCCCAGATCGGGCTGCGTCATCACCTGCCCCTCGGTCAACGGCACGCCATTGTGGCTGAACACCGCGCGCGCCGCCGGATCGGCGAACAGCGGGCCGGACACCAGCGCCAGATCCTTGGCGAAGGCACGGGACACCGGCACGCCGAACCGGGCCAACTGTTCGGCGGCGGCCACTCGCGTCTCGAACCGCTGGTTGCCGTAGCGCGCGTTCAGCAGATACAGCCCGCGGGCCAGCATCGGCACCGCCGCCGGACGATCGGCATTGACCGGCGGCGAGGCCGGCGCGACAGGCGTGAACATCACCGCTTCCGGCACGCCGCCGTTCGGCGACTTGACGCCCGGCGCATAGGCCAGGCAGGCCCCGCCACCGCCCAGCCCGGCCCGCGACGGCAATGTCACCGCCAGCGTCAGGGCGACCGCCACCGCAGCGTCGGCGGCGGAACCGCCAGTCGACAGCACCTCCCGCCCGGCCAGGGCGGCGCGCGGCTCATCCGCCACCACACCGCCGAGGAACCCGGCGACATAGCCGGGCTGGCCTGCCTTTGGCCGGTCCGAACCCAGGATGCCGCTGGTGGCGCTGTCGATGGTGGAGCAGCCGGTCAGCAGCGCCAGTGCCATCAGGGTGGAGCGGCGGGCGGCCGCCTTCAGCCTGCCAGGCCGCGGCCCCGCCTGCAGTGAACCAACCTGGGGTGAACCAACCTGGGGTGAACCAACCTGCGGCGAACGAACCCGCGGTGAACTCAAAAGCCGCGGCATCGCCTGCGGTGAACCGGTCATCATGCCGCGCGGTATCCCATCCTTCGTGTCGTTTTCGTCCACCCACGGCAACGTGCCGCTTGTCCCGCGCGTCATGCCGTTCGGGAAGCGTGCCATAGACGCGTTCGCGCGGGCCGGCAACCGGGCCGCAGCCTTTGACTTGCGCGGCATAGCGATAACAGGCTTAACCCGTACAACGCCATACCGTTGCGTCATGAGAGGTACGATTCGATGAACCGCCTGTCAGTGGGCCTGCTGCTGCCCGCCATGCTGTGGGCCGGTACCGCCGGCGCCGCCGAGTTCACCCCGGCCCAACGCGCCGAAATCGTCGCCATCGTGCGCGACGCCCTGAAGAAGGACCCGTCGATCCTGCGCGACGCCGTGGTCGCCCTGCAGGCCGAGGACGGTGAGAAATCACAGGAAGCGAGCCGCGCCGCCATTACCCAGTATCGCGGCGAACTGGTGACGCCGGCCGATCCGGTGGCCGGCGATCCGCATGGCGACGTCACCCTGGTCGAGTTCTTCGACACGCGGTGCCCCTACTGCCGCCGCATGGAGCCGGCCATGAGCCAGTTCCTGGCACAGGACCGGAAAGTGCGTCTGGTCTATAAGGACCTGCCGATTCTGGGGCCGGCCAGCCTCATGGGATCAAAAGCCCTGCTGGCGGCGCAGAAACAGGGCGCCTACCTGCCGATGCGTGACGCCGTCATGAAGCTGCCGCCGGACACGACGATGGCGCAGTTGGAGACAACGGCGCGCAACCTCGGCCTGGACTGGCCCCGCATGCAGCACGACATGAACGACCCCGCCATCCAGGCTCGGCTGGATCAGAACATCGCACTGGCCCACAAGCTGGGCATCCAGGGCACGCCCGCCCTGATCATCGGCAACGACCTGATTCCCGGCGCCGTGGACCTGACCGACCTGAAGAAACTGGTCGCCGACGCCCGGCACTGACCGCAGCGCACCGCATCCGCCGCGGTCGCCACACCTGTTCTTTCGGCCCCTGATCCGCTATCCGGGGCCGAAACAGGAGCCTGCCCATGACCTATCTTATCGCCGACGACCTGCCGACCGCCCCCGCCGGGGACCGCTTCCGTGCCCTGCTGTCCCGCCCCGGCATCCTGCAGATCCCCGGTGCGCATAACGGCCAGGCCGGCCTGCAGGCGAAGCAGGCGGGGTTTGAGGCGCTGTACCTCTCCGGTGCCGCCATGACCGCGTCGATGGGCATCCCCGACCTGGGCATGATCACCGTCGATGAGGTCTGCTTCTTCGTCCGCACCATCACCCGCGCCACTGCCCTGCCACTGCTGGTCGACGGCGACACCGGCTACGGTGAGGCGCTGAACGTCATGAACATGGTCCGCAGCTTCGAGGATGCCGGCGCCGCCGCCGTGCATATCGAGGATCAGCTGCTGCCGAAGAAATGCGGCCACCTGAACGACAAGAAACTGGCCGACCCGCACGACATGGCCGCCAAGATCGCCGCCGCCCGCAAGGCCCGCCGGAATCTGTTCATCATCGCCCGCACCGACGCCGCCGCATCCGAAGGCATCGACGGCTCGGTTGGCCGAGCGAAGCTGTTCATGGAAGCCGGCGCGGATGCCATCTTCCCCGAGGCGCTGAACACCGCCGAGATGTTCAAGGAAGTCGCCGCCCGCCTGCCCGGCGTGCCGCTGCTGGCCAACATGACCGAGTTCGGCCGCACCCCGTTCTTCACCGCCGCCGAGTTCGAGGCGATGGGCTACAAGATGGTGATCTGGCCGGTCAGCAGCCTGCGCGTCGCCAACAAGGCGCAGGAGAAGCTGTACGCCGCGATCAAGCGCGACGGCGGCACCCAGAACATGGTCGATGCGATGCAGACGCGGGCGGAACTCTACGCCACCATCGGCTATCACGACTATGAGGCGCTGGACGCGTCGATCGTCACCACGATCATTCCGCAGGCGATGCCGCAGCAGAGCTGACCGCGACGCGGGGCTACCCGGGGGCTACCTGGGCGGCTCCACGCGGCGCTGCCTGATCCGCGCCGCGCAGGCGACGTTATCCGTTGGCGGCCCAGGATAGGATCAGGCCGGCATCCCCCAGGTTGCCGCCGGGGTAGTCCAGAATCCGCGCCTTCAGCTGAAACGACTTCGGCTGCAATTCGTCTCGCCAGACACGATAAAGGTCCGCCGCCTCACCCGTCAGCGTCTCCGGCCACGCATCAGACCCGACATTGATCGCCCGGCCGCCGTCACTGCACTGCGCGCTCGGAAAACGCAGCAACAGGACTTCGTGCTCACCGCGC
>DAICYU010000465.1 GCA_027311485.1 Acetobacteraceae bacterium | reverse complement strand
GCAGCCCCTACCGCTTCAGCGGTCGGAGCAGCCATTTCCGCTTCAGCGGTGACGGCGGGCATATTCATCCAGCAAAGCCCGGATCATGCGCTGATACGGCACGCGGTTCTTCTCAGCTTCCGCCTTGAAGAAGGCCACGCTATCGCGGCTTAGGGTCAGCGTTACCTTGACCCCCTCATCGGGGATCACCAGCAGATGCGGCGGCGGCAGAACATCGGCAACCGGCTGCGTGCCGATCGTGTCCATCTCGCCCCGATCATCAGTGTAGAGATCGTCAGTGTAGAGATCGTTTTTGTCGCTCATCGTCGTAGATCCTTCGGCCTTTGCGCCAGTAGCCAGCCCCGATGATGCGGATAAGCGGTGCACGATGGGTAAACCGCACCGTCAACACGCCCCGCATTGTCCGGCCCAGGCAAAACAGGCGCACTTCCTGCTCGCTGTGATCCGTGTCCGGGAAAATTAGCCTGTCAGGATCGGCAAACGCGGCGGTCGCTTCCTCGAAGGAGACGCCGTGCCGATCCTGGTTCAACAGGTTTTTGTCTTCGTCCCATTCAAACGAACCTATCCGAACATCGAAAGCCATATAAACACCCATACTATTCTCTGGCAAGCTCAATCGCACACAGGCCCGCCGGTGTCGGGCACTGAAGCATGCGAGGCGTTGCCAAGGCGTTAATGGCAGGGGCGTTAATGGCAGGGGCGTTAACGGCTGGGTGTTTCGATCCGGTGCCGGTGGCCGTGGATGTCCCGCACCGTGCCCGGGTCCTGCCGATAGTCCGGGCCGATCGGGACCTTGCCATAGCCGCCCGGGATATCCAGCACATAGGTCGGCCAGGCGAGGCCGGTGACGCGCCCGCGCAGGCCTTCCAGCAGACGGCGACCGTCCTCGATCGGCACGTGAAACCGGGCGGTCCCCGGCGCGGCATCAATCTGGTGCAGATAATAAGGCTTGATCCGGTGCGCGATCATGGCGCGGAACAGCGCCTCCAGCGCCGGGACGCTGTCGTTCACGCCGCGCAACAGCACCGATTGCCCCAGTAGCGGCAGCTGCAGGCGGCGCAGGGCAGGGCGGACGGCAGCGGTGAATTCGCTTGCGTGGTTGGCATGGATCGCCAGCCAGATCGAGGTATCAGTTTCCAGCGCCGCAGCCAGCTCCGTGGTCAGCCGTTCCGGCGCGGCGACCGGAACGCGGCTGTGGATACGGATCGTCTGCACATGCGGCATGGCGGACAGCCGCCGGATGATCGCACCCAGGCGGCGCGGCGACAGCATCAGCGGATCACCGCCGGTCAGGATGATCTCGCTCACCGCCGGATGCGCCGCGAACCATGCATAAGCCGCTTCCAGCTCGGCATCCGTCAGCACGCCGCCATCGGGGCCGACATGCTCCCGCCGGAAGCAGAACCGGCAATACACCGGGCAGACCAGCAGCGGCTTCAGCAACGCGCGGTCGGGGTAGCGGTGCACCACGCCCTTGACCGGGGACAGCGCGTCATCGCCGATCGGATCGGCGCTTTCATGCTCGGCGGTGATCAGCTCCGCCGGGTCAGGGATGAACTGCCGGCCGATCGGATCGTCCGGCGCCTGGATCAGGGCGCGCATGGCCGGGGAAATCGCCACCGCATAGCGGGCCTCGGTGGCTTCGGCCCCGGCGAGCGCCTCGGGTGCGATCAGCCCGGCCTGCTGCAGCGACCGGGCTGTGCGCAGCGTCAGGTTTTCACGAACTTGCAGCCCAGAACGTCCATCGGCTCGAACGCCTTGTCCTGGGGTATCGTCGCCAACAGCTTGAACTGGTCCCATTCGCCTTTCGATTCAGCGGGCGATTTCGTCACCCACACCCGGTTTGCATGCACGTGCTTGCCGTCGGCCCGCACATACCCCGTCCCATACAACGGATCCTCCACCGGGATCGCCTTCATCTTCGCCACCGCCGCCCGGCCGCTGCTCTTGGCCGCATCCACGCCCATCGCCGCCGCCGCCTTCAAATAGTGCCAGACGACCGAGTAGCAACCGGCATGGAAGTAGTTCGGATACGCCTTGTGATAGCGCGGTGCGAACCGCGCGGCGAAGGCGCGTGTGCCCTCGTTCATGTCCCAGTAGAACGGCATGGCGCCGATGATCCCCTGCGCCGAATCCAGCCCGACCGAGCGGGCGATGTAGTCCTGGTAGACCAGGGCGGCGATCTTCACGCCGGACTGCGGCAGGCCGAACTCATGCGCCTGCTTGATGCAGTTGGCAGTGTCATCGCCCGCGTTGGCCAGGCACAGCACCTTCGCCTTGCTGCTCTGCGCCTGCACCAGATAGGAGGAGAAATCAGTCGTCCCCGGGAACGGATACGCCGCTCGGCCCGTGACCTTGCCGCCCATCTGTTCGACGATCTTCGCAGTGTCGTTGGTCATGATATGGCCCGAAATGTAGTCGGGCAGGATGAAGAACCAGCTGTCGCCGCCGGATTCCACCACGCCGCGGGTGATGGCGTTGGAGTTGGACCAGAGATCGTAGGTCCACTGCACTTGGTTCGGCGTGCAGTACTTGCCGGTCAGGTCGGGAATGCCGGCGGCGGTGAAGATCACCACCTTGTCCTTGTCCTTCGCGACCTGACCCACGGCGATGGCCACCGCGGATTGTGGGATATCGAAGATCGCGTCCACGCCGTCGTTGTCGTACCAGCCGCGGGCGATCGAGGCGCCGACATCTGGCTTCAGCAGCATGTCGCCCTGCACGACCACCACCTTAATGGCCGGGTGGACCTTCATGAAGTCCTCGGCGGCCATTTGCGCGGCAAGGAAGTCGCCCGGGCCGGATGCCTCGGCATACGGGCCGGACATGTCGGACAGCACGCCGATTTTCAGCGTGCTGGCGGCATGGGCGCTGCGGATGAACGGCGCGCCAAGGGCGGCCCCGGCGAGCAGGGTGCGGCGGCGGATGGGCATGGACGTCTCCGTTGTGGTTTTTGTGTTTTGCTTATTTTCTGTGTCTTATCGCCGGAACCCGCCTGCCGGCTACGGCCGCATGCCGAACGCGGACGGTCCCGGTGTGCGCAAGGGCGCCGCCATGTTGGCGAAGTCGCACAGCAGCTTGCGGGTGTCGCGCGGATCGATGACCTCATCGACCCAGAAGGCCTCGGCGGTGCGGTAGGGGGAGCGGAGGCGGTTCAGGCGGGCCTCGATCTCCGCCAGCTTGGCGTCCGGGTCCGGGGCAGCATCGATTTCGGCGCGGTAGGCAGCCTCGATGCCGCCTTCCAGCGGCAGGGAGCCCCAGCTGGCCGACGGCCATGCATAACGGACGCACAGATGGCCGACTGGCTGATGCCCCAGCCCACCCACGCCATAGCAGTTGCGCACGACGATGCTGCACCAGGGCACGGTGGTCTGGTTGATCGCCGACAGGGCGCGCACGCCCCAGCGGATGACCGCCGAGCTCTCGGCTTTCAGGCCGACCTGGAAGCCGGGGCAGTCGACCAGGTGGATGATTGGCAGGTGAAACGTCTGCGCCAGGTCCACGAAGCGGATGATCTTGCTGCACGCATCCGCGGTCCAGGCGCCGCCGTCGAACAGCGGGTCTCCGGCCATGATCGCCACCGGCCAGCCGTCCAGCCGAGCCAGGCCGGTGATGATGGAACGGCCGAACAGCGCGCCCATTTCAAAGAAGCTGTCCTTGTCCACGACCGAGCCGATGATCCGCCGCATGTGGTAGGCGTGCGCCTTCACCTTCGGCACGGCCGAAATCAACGTCTCCTCCCGCCGCTCCGGGTCATCCCAGGTGCGCACGCGCGGCGGCAGATCGTGGATCGAGCCGGGCAGGTAGGACAGGAACTTGCGGGCAGCCGCGAACGCTTCCTCCTCGGTATCCACCGCATGGTCCACGGCGCCGCAGCGAAGCTGGATCTGCC
>DAICYU010000464.1 GCA_027311485.1 Acetobacteraceae bacterium | reverse complement strand
GTATTCGCCGCGGCTGGCGCAGCACCGGGACGAATACAGCCCGTTCGCCCTGAACTTCGCCATCCCCTGTAACACGCCCGGTCTGCGCTTCCTGTGCCGCGATAGTTTCGACGAAGGAAAGTCACGCTTCGACCATCCGCTGGGATCGCGGTTCGAGGAGATGGACAGTATCGTCTTCTTCGATGACGTGCTGGTCCCCTGGGAACGGGTGTTCATCCACGGCGATGTCGGGCTGCTGAACGGGACGGCGGCAATCACCCACTCCTCGGCGCACACCGCGCATCAAGGGTGTGCCAAGAACCTGGCAAAGTGCGAGCTTGTGCTTGGCGTTGCGCTGTTGATGACCGAGACGCTGGGCAACGGCCACCTGCCGCACGCGGAGGAGCGGATTGGTGAGCTGGTGATGTACACCGAGCTGATGCGCGCCTGCATGCGGGCGGCCGAGGCCGACGCGAAGCTGGACGAATGGGGAATCATGTGCCCTGCCCCGCTGCCGGCCGAGGCGACACGCAACCTGTTCATGACCGCCTACCCGCGCATGGTGGAGATCCTTCAGCTCCTCGGCTCATCCAGCCTGATGATCCTGCCGACCGAGGCCGACTTCGCCACGCCGTTGGCACCGGCGATGGAGCAGTATTTAGCGACCGACACGGCATCGGCGCGAGACAGGGTCCGGCTGTTCCACTTGGCATGGGACATCGCGTGCAGTTCCTTCGGCAATCGCCAGGTGCTGTATGAGCGGTTTTTTGCCAGCGATCCGCTCACCCGTGCGAGGGTTCTGGCATCGATGTTCCCAAAGCAGGAGGTAACGGCCCGCGTCATCGGGTTTCTTCGACAAGAGGCGAACGAGCACACCATTGCCTGAAGTTGGTCACGGAGCCGCGCGGTACGTTTCGACGTATCATCTATAAGACCGAAAAAAGGCCACCGGCCCCTACATTATGGGCTGCTTATCGCACGGATTATTGCGACCGTCTGGCACTTCTTACCTTCATGTCCATTTTGAAAACACTTTAGAAATAAAACGCAGACTTCGCCGTGCTATAAAGCTTGGGACCACGTCGAAGGACGCGAGTTGACGTCGCGGCGGCAAAAACTAGCCAGGCGGCAGGGGATCAGGCGCGACGGCACCCTGTATCGCCCGTCGCTTTGGCCAAAAGCCCCGGTCGCCGTGACGCGCTCCCGCGTTCTGACGCGGACCATGTCTGTCCGTGCATGAAAATGGCACGGTCGATCGGCTCGGGTACTGGCAATGTCTATAACCGATTCACAAAGTTCGTTTGTCGATGCGGCATCCGTATCGATCGGACTGTCGCAGATGTACAATGTCACGGCATTGGCGGGCAATCCGACCTACCTGATCGTCAGCGCACTCGACCGCAACGAGTACACGGCCGGGGCGAGCGGCACGACCGGCAGCTTCACCGGGAATGGCCAGACCATATCCCTCGGCGATGTCGGCAGTGATGCGCGCGGCGCTGGTATTGTATTTACATATCAGTCTTCTACGGGCCGGTATTACAGCAGCATATACGGTTATTTTGACCAGCTTCGATACACCACATCAAGCAGCGTCGGAGACGTTACCAACGTCTCGATCTACGGGACCAACAGCCTGAACGGCCTTCAGCGCTCGGCCGGCAATCCGTGGGATCTGATGTACCTTGCTTCGCCCGACTACATCGGCAGCGCCACGCTGGTGACGCAACCCGGCTACACGGCCACGGTTCCCAGTCAGGCCACCCCGGACTCGATCGCATCCATCGCGGATGGCTTCGTGGGCCAGGCCTGGAACATGAACGGATGCTGGGTGCTGGCCAGCACCATTGCGGCCGAGGCAGGAGCGTCGCTGCCCGTGCAGTCGACCGCGGTCGGGTTTCCCGGCATGGCCAACGGCGAATGGATCGTCGCTTTCAACGGCCCGGCCGGGCAAAGCGGCAACTGGCAATCGATGGTCCACGTCGGGGAGATGGTGGTGTTCCTGACCGCCGCCGGCACCGGGCATATCACGACCTGCGTGGCCGGCTCCGGCGCCACAGCGCAGTTGGTGGACAACATCACCTATATCAACCCGGACGGATCGATTCAGAACAGCGCGAACGACGGCTCGCCGAATGACGTCATTGTCGCAACCCCGCACGCCGCATCGCAGGAGTTTTACGGCGTATCGGCGTCCTCCGTCGTGATCTACGAACTGGATACGCCGGTTGTTACGGATACCGTCGCGGTCGAGACGCTGCCGTTCCTTGGCGTGCTGTCGTTGGGATCGTTGTTCAGCGCGACCGATCCCGCCGGAAAACCGACGACGCAGTGGCAGGTTTTCGCTACGGCGCCAACGGATGCGCTGGCCTCGGGCGGACTCACCTACAACGATCACACGGCCGCCGCAGCGCTGACGGTTGCATCGCTGTCCGGAGTCAGTCTGGTCGCGGGATCGACGGCAACCACCGACATGCTGCAGGTCCGCGCGTTTAACGGCACGTACTGGGGGGATTGGCAAAGCCTGGCGGTCACCGTGGCCGGCACCGCCGCGGCACCGCCCGTGCTGGCACAGCAGACCGCCGCGCAGACCTGGACAGCTGGGGCCGCCATTTCCCTGGTGCTGCCCGCGGGCACGTTCACCGACCCGCAGAAACTATATCTGACCTACAGCGCGACGGCGGCGGACGGACAGGCACTGCCAGGCTGGCTGACCTTCAACCCGATCACTGATACGTTCACCGGCACTGCGCCCGCCAAGGCCATGACGATGGGCATCACCGTCACCGCCACCGACGCCAGCCATTTGTCGGTGTCCGACACCTTCTATGCCCGGGTCATCGCGCCGCCGACCCTCACGATGGCAACGGCGAATCAGGTCTGGGCCGAAGGCAAGGCATTCTCCCTGACGCTGGCGTCCAACACCTTCACCGATCCACAGGCGGGGACGCTCAGCTACACGGCGACGCAATCGAACGGCCAGGCTCTGCCGGGTTGGCTCACCTTCGATGCCGCCAGCCAGACATTCAGCGGCATCGCACCGACCGCGGCGCAAAGCGTGTCGGTGAAAGTGACGGCAACCGATACCAGCGGACTGTCCGCGTCCGAGACATTCAACGCATCGGTGCAGGCACCGAAGCTGGTCATCAGCGTCAGCACGCAAACCCCCGACCAGACATGGCTGGACGGGCAGGCTGTCGACCTAAAATTGTCGGGCAATACGTTCACCGATGCGCTTGGGCTGCCAATGCGATTTGTGGCGTTCGAACTCAGTGGCCCGGACGCGCGGACGTGGCTGCACTTCGACCCGGCCACCGCCGACCTGTTCGGCACCGTGCCGACCAGCGCAACCGGAACGATCAGGCTGGACGTGATCGCCTGGGACCATCACGGCCTGGTGGCATCGGATTTATTCAATGTGACCCTGGTCTCGGCCGCGAGCAGCATATCCTCCGCCGCGGCGTTCAGCGCCCTGCAACATCCGGTTCTAACAGCGCCGATGTTCCCGACGCTCCCGGTGGGCTGAACCGCGCCTGAAACCAAGACGGCGCAAGATCGGCGACGCCGTCTTGCTCAATCTCCGCCGATCGTGCGGCCACTCATGGCTGTCAGTGCCGCTTTCAATGCCGGATCGATCAGCGCCGCCAACTCGGCCTCATGCTCATAGGTGGGCATCAGGCGATCGAGTGTGGTGTCGCGCCCCGCGGCAGGGTGGAAATAGATCTCGGAGTCGCCGTCGGGCAATTGCGGCAAAAGGCGGATGACACGATCGGCGGTCATGTGCCCGCTCCAGGCCAGGCCAAAGCAATGATCGTTCACCGCCAACCCCGCTGCCTCGGCTCTGCGTCTCAGCAGACTGGTCCAACGGTAAAGGACCTTGTCGCCGGCACTGGCCCGCGTGCCGCAGCGTGCCAGAACATCG
>DAICYU010000463.1 GCA_027311485.1 Acetobacteraceae bacterium | reverse complement strand
GCTCGACCCGATGCTGGATCTGTTTCGGCAGCGGCCGAACGTCGGGGCTGTTGGCGCCATGTTGTTGTATCCCGATGGCCGCCTGCAGGAGGCTGGCGGCATTATCTGGCGCGATGCCACGGGCTGGAATGTCGGCCGCGGCGACGACCCCATGAAGCCGGCCTACAACTACGTGCGGCAGGTCGACTACTGCTCCGGGGCCGCGCTGATGGTGGAGCGGACCGTATTCGCGCGCCTCGGCGGCTTCGATGAACGCTACGCCCCTGCGTATTACGAGGATACCGACCTGTGTTTCCGCCTGCGCCGGATCGGGCTGAAGACGCTGTTTCAGCCGGCGGCGCGGGTTGTGCACTTCGAAGGCGTGTCACATGGCCAGGACACGGCAGCGGGCATCAAATCGTGCCAGCTCGTGAACCAGACGGTCTTCCATGAGGCGTGGAAGGACGAGCTGGCACGGTGCCACTACCCGAACGGAGAGAGCGTGTTGCGTGCGCGGGAGCGTGCGATGCGCCGCGAGGTCGTCCTGGTGGTCGATCATTACGTGCCGGAGCCGGATCGCGACGCCGGATCGAATGCCATCATGGCTTGCCTTCGAGTTTTGACCGAGGCCGGCCATGTCGTGAAGTTCTGGCCATGCAACCTTGGTTACAGCGCCGGTTATACCGAGGCGCTTCAGGCCATGGGCATCGAGGTGTTTCACGGCCCGCACCAGGCACCGTTTGAGACCTGGATCAGGACCGCCGGATGTGATCTGGATACCGTCGTGATCAGCCGGCCGGACGCAGCGGAGCAGATCATGCCGCTGATCCGGCGGCACTCCCGGGCCCGGGTGATCTATTACGGCCACGATCTGCATTTTCGTCGCATGCGGATGCAGGCCGATGTCACCGGCGATGCGGTGCTGCGGCGGGCATCTGCGCTGATGCAGGACCGGGAACGCGCCATCTGGCGGGCCGCCGACCTGTCACTGTACCTTTCGGAGGAGGAGGCGGGAATAGCCCGGTTGTTGCAACCGGATGCCCGCATCGGCGCGGTCGTTCCCTACTGCTTCGATACCTTCGGCACCGGCCGGCTGCCGCCGGGAAATCGGGAAATGATCTTTGTCGGCGGCTTTGGCCATCCTCCCAATCAGGACGCCGCGCTCTGGTTCGTTGCCGAAGTGCTGCCGCTGGTCCGCGCCGCGGTGCCGGATGCCAGCCTGTCGATCATCGGCTCGCGGCCGCCGCCCTTGATCCGGGCCATGGCCGGGAATGCGGTGACGGTGCTTGCCGACCTGCCGGCCGATGCGCTCGATGCGGCCTATGCGCGGGCGCGGGTCGCTGTCGTGCCGCTGCGCTGTGGAGCCGGGGTAAAGCTGAAAGTCGTGGAGGCATTGCGCGCCGGCCTGCCGCTGGTCACCACATCCGTTGGTGCGCAGGGCCTGGGCGCGCTTGAGAACATTGTTCCCGTCGAGGATGATCCACAACGGTTCGCCGCCGCCGTGGTCGCGTTGCTGCTTGACGACTCGGAATGGGAGCATCGCAGCGACGCCCAGGCAGCCTACGCCCGGCAGCATTTTTCCCGGGCAGCCATGGCCGCGTCGCTGTTGCCGGCCGTGCAGGCCGCGGATTGCCAGACAAAGGTGCTCGTGGCTGGATAGCGGCAACCGCACCACGGGGAACCGCCATGTCCGATCCGGAACGAAAACCCTTCCACCATCCGCGCGTTCGCCCGGACTGGCTGTGCAAGGTCACCGAGGAGATCATCGACCCCGATCAGCCCATCATCGATCCCCACCATCACCTCTGGGTCGCTCGGCCGGACCCCTATCTGGTGCCTGATCTGGTCGATGATATCAGCAGCGGCCACAAGGTCCTGGCGACGGTGTTCATCCAGTGCGGCTCGGAGTACCGCCGGACCGGCGCCGAGGAGATGCGCCCGGTCGGCGAAACCGAATTCGTCGTCAAGCTGCTCCGCGAGTATGAGAAACGGCCGTTCGGCAAGCTGGATGTCTGCGCCGGGATCGTCGGGCATGCCGATTGCCGGCTGGGCGAGACGATCGATGCGGTGCTGGAGGCTCATATCAGGGCCGGTCGCAAGCGGTTCAAAGGCATTCGGCACAGCGGGACATATGATGCGGGGATCGCGCCGACCTCGCCGCCCGGAGCGCCGCCCGGGCTCTATCGCGATGATGCGTTCCGCGCCGGGTTCGGCCGCCTGAGCCGCCATGGGCTGACGTTCGAGGCCTGGCTGTACCATCCGCAACTCGGCGACCTGGCCGATCTGCTACGCCACTTTCCTGATCAGAAGGTGGTTCTGAACCATCTTGGCGGCCCGCTCGGCGTTGGTCCGTATGAGGGCAGGCGGGACGAAGTCTTCGCCACCTGGCGCGTGAGCATCGCCGAGCTCGCGCAGTTTCCCAACCTGCATATCAAGCTGGGCGGGCTGGCGATGAACGTGAACGGCTTCGGTTATCATCACAACGTCCTGCCACCGTCCTCGGAACAGATAGCGCGGGACTGGAAGCCCTATGTGGACATCGCGATCGAGGCCTTTGGCGTTGATCGGTGCATGTTTGAGAGCAACTTCCCGGTGGACAAGGGCATGTGCGGCTATGCCGTGCTGTGGAACGCGTTCAAGCGCATGGCAGCAGGGTGTTCGGCGGATGAGAAGGCGGCCTTGTTCCACCGCACCGCGCAGCGCTTCTACACCCTGTCACCGGTGGCATAGGGCAGGGCGCACGCGCGAAACCACGCCCGGCGCCACCCTGATCGGGCAGCGCCGGGACGGAGCTAAACCAGCCGCACCTTCACATAGCTGCCGGGCGCATCCTCCAGCGCCGGCAGCTTGCCGTCACCGGGTTGCCGCGCGGGTACCTGCTCCTTCGAGAAGGACAGGATCCAGCGGTGCCAGTCCGGCCACCAGGACCCGGCCATTTCCGTCGCACCCTCAAGCCAGGTTTCCGGGTCAGGCGGCAGGTCCTTGCTGATCCAGTGCCCGTATTTGCCGCCGTCGGGCGGGTTCACCACGCCGGCGATATGGCCTGACGCAGCCAGCACGAACCGCTTTTTCCCGCCCAGCAGCTGCGTGCCGCGATACGTCGATTTCCACGGCGCAATGTGATCTTCCCGCGTCGAGAGGAAATAGGCGGGGGTCTTGATCTTCCGCAGATCGATCGGAACGCCCGCCAACTCGATCCCGCCCGGCTTCGACAGCAGATTCTCCTGATACATCTTGCGCAGGTAGAAGCTGTGCATGCGGGCTGGCATACGGGTGGAGTCCGCGTTCCAGTACAGCAGGTCGAACGGGAACGGGTCGTTGCCCAGAAGGTAGTTGTTCACCACGAACGACCAGATCAGGTCGTTGGCCCGCAGCATGTTGAAGGTGGTCGCCATCTCGCTGCCTTCGAGATAGCCCCGCTTGTTCATCTTCTCTTCCAGCGCCTGAAGCTGCTCCTCATCGATGAAGACGCCAAGCTCCCCGGCTTCCTGGAAATCCATCATGGTGACGAAGAATGTCGCGGTCTTGATGCGGTCGTCACCCTTGGCGGCCATGTAGGCCAGGGTGCAGGCCAGCAGGGTGCCGCCGAGGCAGTAGCCGATCGCGTTCACCTCCCGCTCTCCGGTCGCCTGCTCGATGGCGTCCAGCGCGGCCAGGTAGCCTTCCTTCATGTAGTCGTCGAACCCTTTGTCGGCGAGCCGTTCGTCCGGGTTGACCCATGAGATCACAAAGACCGTGTGGCCTTGCGACACGGCCCAGCGGACGAAGCTGTTCCGCGGCCGCAGGTCCAGGATGTAGAACTTGTTGATCCAGGGCGGCCCGATCAGCAGCGGCCGCTTCAGCACCGTCTCGGTCGTCGGCGTATACTGTATCAACTGGATCAGGTCGTTCTGATAGACCACCTTGCCGGGCGATACGCCGATATTCTCGCCGACGT